>CAYXVP010000152.1:0-5602 GCA_964468305.1 uncultured Anaerolinea sp.
CGTGCCGTCGCCGAGCGGGTTCGGACGGAAGAACTTGAACTCGGCCTCGATGACCTGGTTCAGCGCCAGCGCCTTCTCGATCAGCGGGGACGACTTGTCGATCCGCTTCAAGATGCGCAGCGGGCGGTAGGTGCGGCGTCCGGTCGCCATGCCGCTGGCAGCCTCACGCGCCGTATCCACCTCCTGCTCGTACTCGAAGCACTCGATCGAGTTCTCGCGCCCCAGGCTGGTCTGGGTGCTCTGACCCTGGATCGCTTGCCCGTTCGCCTTCAGGAATAGATGTACTGTCTCCGCCATCGGACGCTCCTCGAAGCCGAGCGAATCGACGTTGGCATCGACCGGATCGATGGCTGGTTCGAGGGCTTCCTCGAGCTCGACCGGCGAACGAAGGCGACCGTCACGGCGTGGCAGATGCGTGAGGACGCGTCTTCTCGAGAGCCCGTGCTCAACGATCACGCCGACGCTGGGTATGACGCGGCCGTGCTCGATCGCCTTGCGGGGCTCGCGACCGATGCCGACGGCTGGCTCGGCTCCGTCGAGGCGAAGGCTCCTCGGTATGGCGCCTATCGCCGCCGGCTGGCCGATGCGGCAGCCAGGGCCGCAGCCGGAGATCACCGCTACGTTGCCTCGCCCCGTGTCGACAGCTACCACGGCGTCTGGTTCGAGCTGCACGAGGACCTGATCCTCCTCGGCGGCCGCACCCGGGCCGACGAGGTCGCGGCCGGGCGCGCCTGAGCGAACCCGAGCCGAGCGCCCGAGCCCTCGTCAGGCCTCGGCGGTCACGCGTGTATAGGCGGCGGCCACCAGGACGACGATCGAGCCGAACACGATCAGCCGCCATGGCTCCGGCAGGATGATGCTCAGGAAGCCGGTCAGGACCGTGATGATGAGTGCCCCCACGATCGTTCCGGAGTAGCCGCCCCGGCCGCCCAGGATCGACGTCCCGCCGATGACCGCGGCCGCGACAGAGGGCAGCAGATACGGCACGACGAGGGTGACACTGGCGGTGTTCGACAGACCCGACTGGACCAGGCCCGCGATCGCGGCGAGGACAGCGGACACGACGTAGAGCACCACGAGCACCTGCCACGACCGTACGCCGGACAGGCGGGCGGCGACCGGATTGTCGCCGACCGCATAGAGCATCCGGCCGTAGCCGGTTCGCCGCAGCAGCAGGATCAGCACGATCGCCACCGGAATGAACACCGCGAGGTCGTTGGGGATCACGTCGGCCGTCAGGCCGGTGCCGATCGTTCGGATCTCGGCCGGCACGCCGGCGCCGGTCTGGACGCTGTGGAGCTGCCAGACGTTCGAGAAGCCATAGACGACGAGGCCCATGCCGAGCGTCGCGATCAGCGGATGGACCCGGAACACGCCGATCGCGACGCCGTTGACGAGCCCGGTGAGGCCGGCGGCACCGAGGGCAATGGCGAGGCCGAGGACCCAGCCGCCCGGCTGATGGACGAAGGTCGCGGTCACGAAGCCGGCCATCGAGGCGACGTAGGCGATGGACAGGTCGATGCCGCCCGTCAGCATCGCCAGGGTCTGGCAACCGGCGAGGATTGCCAGCACCGCTGCCTGGCGGACCGCGAACGCCGCCCAGCTCGCGTTCACGGTACCGGGCCGGGCGAGACCAACAAAGACGATCAGGACGCCGAGCAGGACGATGAGCGGGATCAGGGGGTAGTCGCGGAACACGTTGCGCCAGCTGGACGCGCGCAGCCCGCGCCTGGGCTTGACCTCGCCCGTCGTCGCCGTCACGCCCGACTCCGCCGCATCTGGATGTAGCTGCCGGCCATCAGCACGGCGATGAAGATGAAGCCCTGCGCGACCAGCCCGAAGTTCGGGTCGATCCGCATGAACGTCATGTCATCGCGGACCAGCTGGAGCACGACCACCGCGACCATCGGCCCGAAGACGCCGCCGACGCCGCCCGCCAGGCTCACGCCGCCGAGGACCACCGCACCGATGCTGATGAGGGTGTAGGTCGGCTCCGGGACGGGCGAACCGATCCCGGTGCTGGCGGTCAGTGCGAGGCCCGCGAAGGACGCGATCAGGCCCGTGATCACGTAGGACAGGATCTTTGTTCGATTGACCGGGACGCCGCTCCGGAACGCCGCCAGCCTGTTGCTCCCGATGGCGAAGAGCGACAGCCCGAGCCTGGAGCGGGACAGCGGAATCCAGACGATCGCGACGATGACGATCAGGACGACTGCTGCCCTCGGCACCGCGTCCAGAACCTGAACCCCCTTGGCGACCGGGCCGACGACCAGATCCTTGAGCCACTGGGCGGCAGCGCCCCCCGGTGCCGGGCGGACGAGCAGGGCGAAGCCTGCCCAGACGAACGACGTCGCCAGCGTGACGACTATGTCCGGCACCTTCGTCAGCACCACGAGCCCACCATTGACGGCGCCGAGGAGGAGTCCGAGCAGGACGACGACGATGACGATCAGGAACGATGTCGGTTCGCCCGGGTTGGCCTTCATGAGCGTCGCGGCGACGCAGCTCGTCAGGGCCATCTGTGCGCTGACGGACAGGTCGATCCCGCCGGAGATGACGACCACGGACTGCGCAACCGCGGCGAGCGCGAGCACCAGCACCGACGTCGCCGTGCTGGCCAGGCTGCGGAGGTCGTAGTTGGGGTTGACGTACCGGGTGAAGACAAGGAGGAGCGCCAGGAAGACGAGGAGCCCGAGGCCCCACGCGTTGTCGCGCGCGAATCCTCGGACGGCGTCCAGCGGGCTGGAGCGCCCCGGGGCGATGCTCGCCGCTGGTGCGCTCACGGCTGCCTCGGCATCGCTGCCGCCGCCTCGGCTGCCGCGGCTTCAATGGCCGCGTCCACCGCGGACTTGTCGCCCGACGCCGCCGCGACGACCTCTTCGGGCAGCTCGGCGCCGGGCCTGAGGTTGTGGGCGGCGCGCAACAGGCTCGCTTCGTCGGCGCCCGCGGCGGGCATCTCGGCGACCACTTGCCCACCGAAGATCACGATGACGCGATCGCAGGCCAGCTGGATCTCCTTCAGCTCCGACGTGTACAGCAGGATGGCCGTCCCCGCCGCGGCGAGCTCGCGGAGCAGGACGTAGATCTGGTTCTTGGTGCCGATGTCGATGCCGCGCGTCGGGTCGAAGCAGAGCATGGTCCTGACGCCGCTCGCCACCCACCGCGCGATCGTGACCTTCTGCTGGTTGCCGCCGGACAGGCGGCGCACCTCGGCCCCGGCGCGGGCATCGATCTGGAGCGTCTCGACCGCTTCGTCGACCTTGCGACCTTCGCGCCCGAGGTCGATGAAGCCCCACTGGCGAACTCGGGCCGACAGCGGCAGCGAGATGTTCTCGCGGATCGAGCGCTGCATGAGCAGCGCCTCGGCGCGGTCGGCGGCGATGAACACGACGCCCTTCCGAATCGCATCGGCTGGGTGACGGAAGGAGGCCACGGTGCCGTCCACCAGCAGCGAGCCCGTGGCCGGCCGCTCCGCACCGGAGAGGAGGTCGAACAGCTCGTCCTGACCCTGGCCTTCGAGCGCGACCACGCCGAGGACCTCACCCGCATACAGATCGAAGGTAGCGTCGCGGAGGCGCCGACCGTCGCTGAGCTGCGTGCTCCTGATGCGCGGTGTTTGCGCCGAGCGATCAATCGTCGCCGCCGTCGACGCTGCGTGTTGGCCGAGCCCCGCGGCGGCTTCGCCGAGCATGAGGTCGACGATCCTTGACTCCGATCCGGCGGTCACGTCGACGACGCCGACCGTCTCGCCGTTGCGCAGGACGGTCGCCCGATCGCAGATCGCGGCGATCTCGATGAGGCGGTGGGAGATGAAGATCACGGACCGGTCGTCGCGGCGTTGCTGGACGACCTGGAGGACACGCTCCGTGAGGTTCGCGGGGAGCGCGGCCGTGATCTCATCGAGCAGCAGCACGTCGGGCTCGATGGCGAGGGCGCGCGCGAGGTCGGCGATCCGTCGCGACGCCAGGGGCAGCCGGCGCGCCAGCATGGACAGGTTCAAGTTCTCCAGGCCGAGCTCGTTCAGCCAATGGCGGAACGGCTCGACGGGGGTCGCCGTCAGTCGGAGGTTGTCGCGGATGTCGAGGTCGGGGATGACGGCCGGCTCCTGGTAGACGGAGACCAGGCCGTTGCGTCGCGCGTCGGCGGGCGACTGGGAGACCCGCTGCTGGCCCCGCACGACGATCCGGCCGCTGTCGGGCGTGACCGCACCGGTCAGGATCTTGACGAGGGTGCTCTTGCCGGCCCCGTTGGCACCCATGAGGGCGTGCACCTCGCCGGGCCGAACCGCGAGCGAGGCGTTGTCGAGCGCGACGACGGCGCCATACGTCTTGGAGACGCCTGTCGCCTCGAGCAGGAGGTCGGTCGCAGTGGCGGTCATCGAGTCGTCGATGAAGGGTGAAGATGTGGCGGCGGACCCGGGTCAACCGGGGTCCGCCGCCACGAATTGCAGGTGCCTATGCGCCCTTGCAGGTCGCCGGCACCGTGTTCGGGTCGTAGTCCGTGTAGCCGGGAATCGACAGGCTCAGCGGCCACAACGGATCCATGTTGGGGACCGAGATCCACTTCTGGAGGTCGGCCTTGCCCTGGTCCGTCGTGTTGTCGAGGAGCTGCGGATCGAGCAGGATCGTGTTCGGGCGGTTGGCGCCGGCCGACTGTTCGACCTTCTGCCCGGTGAGCACCTTGTAGGCGAGGCTGACGCCCGCGCCGCCGACCGACGCCGTGTTGGTCACGGCACCGCCGACGAGGCCCGGGAAACCCGTCGGATCAAGGAGCTGCGTGACAAAGCCACCGATGTCCGCGTCCGCGATCGGGACGAACTTCTTGTTCGCGGCCTTGAGCGCGTCGATGATCTGCTTGCCCATGCCCGAGGCCCAGATGCCCTGGATCTGGTCGTAGCCACCGCTCGCGATCTCATCGTTCGTGATCGAGGTCGCCGTTGCTGGATCCCAGCCGGTGAACGTGCCGCCGGGGTTCTGGACCTTGATGTCCGGGTACTTCTTGAGGGCGTTGTTGAAGCCGATGTCGCGGTCGGAATCGGCCGGATGCCCGGCGAGCCCGCGGGTGTACCACACGGTGCCCTTGCCGCCCATCTGCTTGAACAGCCACTCGGCGCCGATCTGGGCGTACTTGATCTGGTTGTTGTACAGGTTCCACGTGTTCGGGTCGGTGACGTAGGCGTCAACCGACACCGTCACGATGCCGGCGTCATGCGCCTCCGCGAGGGCGGGATTCAGCGCGTCCGGATCGTTCGGGTTGAAGACGATTGCATTGACCTTGTCAACGCTATTCGTAGGCTTCAGAAGATCGGTCTCGCGCGTGCCGGGAGCCGATCCGCGCACGTCAACTCCGGCGACGGCGCCGCGCTCACAAAGGATTACTGTGCATCCTGTGGGTCGCCGGGAGTCGGTGAAGTGGCCGATCTTGATCCCGTCGACGTCGGTGATGAATCCGTCTTTTTGCTGTAAGGGCGGTATGCGGCGGCCAGGCCGCTCGGAGAGCGCCCCAATGGCGAGAACGCGAACGAAAATCCGGCGATTCATGGGCTAAACATGATAACAAAGTCAGGAAAAAATACAAATACAGAGAGAGGATGGAAAACCTG
>CAYXVP010000153.1:0-5594 GCA_964468305.1 uncultured Anaerolinea sp.
TTCGCGTCGGCGGGGCTGTGGGTGCGGCTCGCCGGGATCGGCCTGTTCTTCGTCCCCGCGGCGATAGAGGCCGCCCGGATCGCGTCCCGTATCGAGCGCTGGCGGGCCTTCGCCGGCGAGCACGTGCGTCCGCCTGCCCACGCCTACCAGCCCCTCCGAGGCGCCGGCTTCGTGGCGATGCTCCGCGCCGAGTTCATGGACGAGAGCCGCTGGCGGGACGTCGTCTACACGGCGATCAACCTGCCGCTCACGGTCATCGAGTTCGTCGTCGTGCTCGTGGTCTGGGCCAGCGCGCTGTACCTGCTGACCTCGCCGATCTGGTATGACGCGGCGAACGGCGGGCACGTCGACCTCGGGCCGCTCTCGGGTCACGACATCCTCGCCGTGACGTTGCGTGCACTCCTCGGGTTGGGGTTGCTGCCCGTCGCGGCGTCTCTGTCGCAGGTCGTGATCGCGCTCCACCGCGGCGTCGTCGCGGGCCTGCTCTGCACCTCCGAGGCGCGCGAGCTGCGGCGCCAGGTCGAGGCCCTCAAGCGCAGCCGCTCCGACGTGATGGACGCCGAGGCGAGCGAGCTCCACCGGATCGAGCGCGACCTCCACGACGGAGCCCAGCAGCGCCTCGTCGCGCTGACGATCGACCTCGGCCGCGCCAGCGAACGGCTCGACGAGGATCCCGCCGTAGCGAGACAGCTGATCCTCGAAGGACAGCAGCAGGCGCACGAGGCGCTCGCCGAGATCCGCCAGCTCGTTCGCGGCATCGCACCGTCGATCCTGCTCGACAGGGGCCTCGCGGCGGCACTCGAGTCCATCGTCGGGCGAGGGCCCGTCGCGACGTCGCTCGTCAGCGAGCTCCCGCCGGGGGCGCGATTCGACACGGCGGTCGAGCGTGCCGCGTACTTCGTCGTCACGGAGGCGCTGGCCAACGTGGCCAAGCACTCGGGTGCGGGGCACGCCGAGGTCCGGCTTCGAGTCAGCGTGCCGCCATCGTCTCGGCTCGTCGTCGAGGTTCGTGATGACGGCGCCGGCGGTGCTCGCCTGCAGGCCGGTGGCGGGCTCGCCGGCCTCGCCAGCCGCATCGCCGCGGTCGACGGAACCTTCTCGGCGTCGAGCCCGGCGGGCGGCCCGACGGTCGTCCGCGCGGAGATCCCGCTGGCCTGACCTCGGGCTACGAGCCCAGGTAGGCCAGGACCGCCAGCACGCGGCGGTGGTCGCTCGGCGATTCGGGGAGCTGGAGCTTGCCGAAGATGTTGCTGATGTGCTTCTCGGCTGCGCCCTCGGTGATGCTCAGCTGCCGGGCGATGCCGATGTTCGTCCGGCCCTCGGCCATCGCGGCGAGGACCTCGCGCTCACGGGCGGTCAGGGTCGACAGCGGATCGTCGGCAAGGTTCCGGGCCATGAGCTGGGCGACCACCTCGGGATCGAGTGCGGTGCCGCCATTCGCCACGCGCCGCAGCGCGTCCATGAACTCGCGGACGTCGCCGACCCTGTCCTTGAGCAGGTAGCCGACGCCGCCGGCGCGATCCGCGAGGAGCTCGGTGGCGTATTGCCGCTCGACGTACTGGCTGAGCACGAGGATCGGCGTGCCCGGTACGCGCCGGCGTGCCTCGATCGCGGCCCGCAGGCCCTCGTCGCGCTGCGTGGGCGGCATGCGCACGTCGACGACGGAGACGTCGGGTCGCAGGCGCTCCACCGCGGCGACGAGGGCGTCGCCGTCGCCAACCTTGGCCACGACCGTCCCACCCGATTCCTCGATCAGCAGGGCGATCCCTTCCCGGATCAGCGCCGAGTCTTCGGCGATGATGACCCGGAGCGGCGGAGTTTCCACGTGCAGATCATGCCCTCTCGGCGGTGACCGAGGGCGGATACTCCGCGCATGCCCAGGCATCGGCTCACGGCCTTCGCCGCGGCGCCACGGGAGCGGGTGTTCGACCTGTGGATCGACCTCGACCGAATGCATGAGTGGATCGCCGGCGTCACGAAGGTGACCCACCTGACCGGGCCCGTCGACCAGGCCGGGACTCGCTACGTGACGTGGTTCGGGCCGGTCAAGAGCCCGACGGTGGTGCTGGAGGCGGAGCGGCCGCACCGGTTCTCGACCCGCTTCGGCAGCTGGCTCCTGCGCGGCGTGAACACGACGACGTTCGAGAGCGAGGGGGACGGGACGCGCATCGTCGAGGTCATGCAGACCGAGGGCTGGATGTCCGAGCTCACCTCACGCCTGTTCTCGGTGGGCTCGTACAAGGGCAGCTACCAGGGCGAGCTGAACGAGTTCGCGAGGCTGGCCGAGCGCGAGGCCGGCGGCCCGGCTGCTGCCGGTCCCGAGTCTGAGCAGACGCCCTAGAGGGCCTCGACGGCAGCCTCCAGCTGGGTCGTCGCGGCGGCGTGGTCCATCGTCGAGTCGAACCAGATCGGCTTGCCGATCACCAGCTCGACGTCACCCCGAAGCGCCGCAGGCAGGCGCCGCTCGTCGATGATCGACATCCGGTTGATCTTCAGCCTCGCCGGGACGATCGGCGAGCCGCCCTCGACGGCAATGAGCCCGGCCCCGGCCTTGAACGGCTGGATCGGCCCGCCGTTCGTGAGGTGGCCCTCCGGGTAGATCAGGATGTTGTAGCCCGCGTCCATTCGCGAACCGAGAAGCTCGAGACTCTTTCGGACGCCGCCCTCGCGTTGCAGCGGGAATGCGTTGGCCAGCACCGACGCGAGGATGCCGCTGATCGGGTTCTCATAGATCGTCTCGGCGCCCGCGGCCACCGCGAGCTTCCAGCGGACGTGCACCGGTAGCCGGGTCAGGATGATCCCGTTGTCGAGGTGCAGGTTGTGGTTCGGCGCGAGGAGGAACGGACCGTCGTCCTCGTTGAGGTTGTCGAGGCCCGTCACCTTGACGCGGTAGAAGAGATGGACGAACGGGTAGATCACGACGACCTGGATGGCGATGCCGAGCGCTCGCACAACTGGCGACAGCGGCCAGCGCCAGGCCGGGCTCCCGCGACCGGCGCCACGTGCCTTCTCGACGAGGTCGATCAGCTCACCGACCGTCGTGTCCGCGTCGAGTGCCTCGTCGTCGACGAAGACGCCCGTCTCCTCCTCGATCACGCCGAGCAGCTCGACCCGCTGCAGCGAGTCCAGGTCGAGATCGGATGACAGCCGAGCGCCGGGCGCAATCGTGGATGCGTCGCGGCCCGCGAGGCTGGCGACGATCGCGATGACGGGGTCGATGGGTGCGTCGCTCGCCTCGCGCCGAATCTTCGACGCCGCGGCTGGGAGCGGCGCCGTGCCGGGTCGGTCGATGGTCGCCAGGCGCTCGAGGATGACCGGCTTTCGGATCTTGAGCGTTGCCGTCCGCGGCAGGTCCTCGTCGGGCCAGACCGTGAAGCCCCGTATCTGCTGGTGGGGCGCGAGTCGCGCATTGGCGGTGGCGATCACGTCGTCGGCAACGGACGGATCCTCGAGCAGGAGCACGGCGTGGACCTTGAGACCAGGCCCGATCGGCCAGCCGACGACCGCACAGTCCTTGACCCGCGCATCCTCGCGGAGCTCGCGCTCGACGTCCTCGGCGTAGACCTTCTGGCCGTCGGGCAGCGCGAGCATGTCCTTCTTGCGGCCACGGAAGACGAGCATGCCGTCCTGGCGCAGCTCGCCGAGGTCGCCCGTGTGGTACCAGCCATCGGCGTCGACGGTGGCCGCGGTCGCCTCGGCGTTCTGCCAATAGCCCTGGAACCGTCCGGGGCTGCGCGCGAGGATCTCGCCGTCGCCGGCGATCCGGACCTCGCAACCGGGGATCGGCTCGCCGACCGTCCCGACGAGGTTTCGCTCGGGCCGCGTGAAGCTGACCACGGGGCCCATCTCCGTGGCTCCGTAGCCCTGCAGGATCTGCACGCCCATGTCGGTCCAGCGTTCGGCGACCTCGACGTCGAGCGCCGAGGCGCCGCTGCCGATCGTCTGGAGGCGGCCACCGAACTGGCTGAGCACCGATCTGAACAGGAGCCGCCGCAGCGGCACGGGTAGCCGGCGCGCGACGCGGTGCAGGCGTTCGAACGTGGCGCGCTTGCCGGCTTGGTCGACGCGCCGTTCGATGGCGCCGTTCAGCAGACGCAAGCCCTGGGGAACGATCAGGAGAACGGAGACCTTGAAATCCCTGAACGTCCGGATGAGGACCGAGGGCTGGCGGCTGACCGGGTAGACGATGCTGGCGCCGATCGTCAGCGGCGCCAGGAAGCCGAGGACCTGCTCGTACAGGTGCGACAGCGGCAGGACGGAGAGCAGCCGGTCCTTCGTCCCGAACGGGAGCACCTTGGTCATCGTCGTGGCGCTGTACATCAGGTTGCCGTGGCTGAGCATCGCGCCCTTCGGTTCGCCCGTGGTGCCCGAGGTGAAGACGATCTCGGCCAGTGAATCCGGGGTGATGGGTTCGCGTCGGATCGGTTCGGCGCGGCGTGCCTGGTCGACGAGGCTCTCGACCCACAGCACGGGCAGGCCAAGCTGCCGCGCCGCGTCGTCCGTCTGACGGCTGGCGAGGACGAGCTTTGCCTCCGTCTGGGCGACGATCTTCTGCCCGAAATCGACGGTGTGCCGGACGTCGAGCGGCACCGCCACCGCGCCGCGATGCGCGATCGCGAAGAACCCGATCCCCCACTCCGGCCGGTTGACGGCCCAGACGATGACGCGATCGCCCGGCCCGACGCCCGCCTGCGCGAGCACGCTCGCCGCCTTCGGGACGATCGCAACGAGGTCGCGATAGCGCCAGGTTCGCGTCCGGAAGAAGGGCCGGATCAGCAGCGCGGGCCGGCGATCGAAGCGCGCGCCGCCCGCAGTCACCAGGTCGACCACGGTGTCCATGGTCTCCATCTGGGCTCGCCTCCCAATCCCTCGTCAGCCGCTCCGGTCAGCCAGGGCCGTGAGGACGCGCGCGGCGTCTCCCTCGAGCGTCGCGAAGTGGCTGAACACTATCGTTTCGACGTCCAGCGCCGCCAGTCGTTTCACGCTCCGTTTCGCCGCGGCGAGGTCATCGCTGTACAGGCCGCTGGCAAACGAGACCCGTCCGAATCGGCGTTGGAGCGTGTCGCCGACGAACAGAACCCGATCGCGTTGCCCGAACAGGCACACGCTTCCGGGTGTGTGCCCGGGCGTGTGCACCACGCGCAGGCCGCCGAGCATCGGCAATACCTGGCCGTCCTCGATCGGCTCCACTGCGGGTGGCTCGGGCGTCATGGCGGCGAAGATCCTGCCCCGCGACGGTCGCTGCAGCGCGTCGCGCCACGTCACGCTGAGATTGGCGGCGTCGGCTGGATGGATGAGGATGGGGATGCCGAGCGCCGCGAGCTCACGTGCGCTGCCCGCATGATCCGGGTGACCGTGGGTGACCACGACCCTGGCGAGGTCCGTCACCCTCCTGCCGCGCTCGCGCATCGCCGCGTCGATCCGAGCGGTCGAGCCCGCGTAGCCGCAGTCGATCAGCGACGGCGGTTCCTCGAGCACGAGGTGGGCCCTGACCCGCGTCAGTTGGATGTCGACGACGTCGCGGAGCATGGCTTCGCCAGTGTGCACCGGCGGCGGCTGGCGCCAATCGCGGCGCACGGCTTTTGCGCGGATCA
>CAYXVP010000154.1:0-5578 GCA_964468305.1 uncultured Anaerolinea sp.
CCTCAGGAACGTGCGCCGCCGGGAGCAGTCCCGCCATCGCGCGTTCCACGACCCGCTCACGGGGCTGCCAAATCGCGCCCTGTTCCGCGACCGTCTCGCCCACGCGCTCGAGCGCATCGCCCGCGACCCGACGGCACGCTGCGCGGTCCTGTTCCTGGACCTCGACGACTTCAAGCGGGTCAACGACCGTCTCGGCCACGACCGCGGCGACGACGTCCTGCGCATGGTCGCGGAGCGACTCGAGGCGGGCATCCGTCGAGGCGACACGGCGGCGCGGCTCGGCGGCGACGAGTTCACGATCCTCCTCGAGGACGTAGTCGACCTGGACGAGGTCCAGGCGACCGCCGATCGTCTGGCACTCCGGCTGCGACGCCCCTTCGGGGAGGGCGAGGACGCGATCGAGGTCGGCGTCAGCATCGGGATCGCCCTCTCGCCCGAGGCCGGTACAACGGTCGATGAGCTGCTCACGAACTCCGATGCGGCCATGTACCTCGCCAAGGCGGCTGGCAAGGGCCGGGTCGCGGTCTACGAGCCGAGCATGCGGATCGGCTCTGCCGCGCGCGGGGATCGGGTGCCGGAAGGGCTGGTGCGTCGCGTCCGTCGGGGCGCCTAGGTACCTCGCCCAGGGGCACAATCCGCGCATGGCGCGGCTGCAGCATCGCCCGATGGACAGGCCGGACGAGGTCCGCTCGTATGCCGGTGGCAGCACCGAGATCTTCGATGTCTCGGACTTCGTCATTGGCCGAATGCGGATGGAGCCGGGCTGGCGATGGTCCCTGAACGTTCGCCCGATCGCCGGAACGGATCGGTGCATGTATCACCACGTCGGTTATGTCATCTCCGGCCGCCTCCACGTCGAGATGCCCGACGGCACCGAGGCGGTCATCGGCCCGGATGAGATCTTCGAGATCCCGCCCGGGCACGAGGCCGACGTCGTCGGCGACGAGCCGTGGGTGGCGATCGACTTCCGCGGCGCTCGTTCCTATGCCCGGCCGGTTGCCGCCAGCGCGGATCGGGTCCTCGCCACGATCCTGTTCACCGACATCGTGGAGTCGACCAAGACCCTCGACCGCGTCGGGGACGCGAAATGGGCCGAGACGCTGGCCGATCACAACCAGCTGATGCAGTTCGAGCTCGACCGCTTCCGGGGGCGGGAGGTCAAGCGAACCGGCGACGGGATCGTGGCGGTCTTCGACGGCCCAGCACGCGCCCTCGAGTGCGCGGCGTCAATGGTCAAGCGCGTGCGTGAGCTCGGAATCGAGATCCGGGCCGGCGTGCACACGGGTGAGATCGAGGTCGAGGCCAGCGACATCCACGGGGTCGCCGTCCACATCGCCGCCCGGATCATGGCCCTGGGCGGGCCTGGCGATGTCCTCACGTCCGCGGTGACGCGCGATCTCCTGGCGGGCTCGGGCCACCACTTCCGGTCGCTCGGCATGCACGAGCTCAAGGGCATCGACGGCTCGCGCGAGGTGTTCGCGCTCGACGCCTGAGCGCCGCGGGCGCGCCGTTTTTCCAACGCTCGCGGCGCACCATCCACCAATACGCCCGGACGACGTCCCCGACGGACGTCTGCACCCGGTGGTGAGGGTGGATCGCGACCTCGTCGAGGCGGCCCAGCACGGCGACCAGTCGGCGTTTGTCGACCTGGTTCGGTTGCGTGGCGACCGGCTCTTCGCGATCGCGCAGCGGATCCTCCGGGACGTCGATCGGGCCGAGGATGCCCTGCAGGACGCGCTGGTGATCGCCTGGCGTGATCTTCGGGACCTCCGCGATCCGGACCGGTTCGACGCCTGGGTTCATCGACTCCTCACCCATGTCTGCATCGAGCAGGCGGGTCGTGAGCGACGACGAGTCGCCAATCTGCGGGTGCTCCCATTCGAGGCGCCCGTTGCTGCGGACGACTTCTTGAACGTTGCCGATCGCGACCAGCTCGATCGGGCGTTCCGGCGGCTGACCCCGCGGGAACGCGCGATTCTCGTGCTTCGCCACTACGTCGGATACGAGCCGTCGGAGATCGCCGACATCCTCGGCATGCCCGCCGGTTCGATCCGGTCTCGACTCCATCACGCCCACCGCGCCATGCGCGCCGCCATCGATGCTGATTCCCGTGCCGCCGCGGCCGAGGGAGCAACACGATGAACGATCGATCCGATATCGGTTTCGTGCTCCGTGACTGGTTCCAAGAAGGCCCGTCCACCATGCCCGACCGCGTCGTCGACGTAGTCGCCGACCGGATCGGCCGGCAGCGTCAGCGGCGAGCTTGGCCCAGTTGGGCGGCATTCTTGAGGCCCCGACCGATGACCTCCCGAGCCAGCCAGTTGAGAGGATTCCTCGCACTGGTCGCGCTCTCGCTTCTCAGCGTCCTTGGGTTGTGGCTTCTGAGCGGTCGTCAATCGAACCGTCCGGTGCCGACGCCACCGACACTCAGTTCTCCGGGTGCGTCGGCCCCGGCGGCGACGACCCGCCCAACCGCAGGCGTAACGGCGTTCGACGCGGCGAGCGTCGGGTTCGAAGTGCCGTTCACGTTCACGTACGACTGGCACTGGTACCGCCCGAATTTGGACCTTCTGACGGGTGTGGTCGTCCCCGGTCGAAACGACTTCTGGATCAGTTTCCAGGATCGCTCGCCGACGGCGTATCTGACCGTGTTCAGCATCGCCCACGTGCTGGTGCAGCCGCAATCGCTGCTGAAGAAGGGGCTGTTGACCACAGACTTTGCGGAGATGAAGCCGTGGCCCGCCGATATGCACGCCTGGCTCGCCAGCCTGCCCGGTTTCATCCCGTCCGCGGCGAACGCAACCGTGATTGCTGGCTACCCGGCCACGATTGTGGATACAAGTTTCGTTTTCGCGCTCTCACCCAAGGTCCAGGCCGGTGAGCTCACGCCGAATGTAATCAATGTCGCCGATGGCGGGATCATCTGGCCCCTCGATCCAGGAGAGTGGCACGTGGTCGAGATCCGCACGGGTCCCAGCAGCGGGCTTCTCTTCGTCATGGGGGCCTCGCCAGGCGTCATGGCCGATGCCACTCGAGCGCTGGACTCATTGCTCGAGTCGTTGACCTTTGATTAATCCGCAGGCTCGTTATGCCGCCTTCCTGTGACGCGACGAGAACCACCACCACAAGGAGCGGTGAGTGCACGACGCGGCCAGCCGCCTGATCGAACTCGCGTACGTTGAGCACCGCTCCGCGTTGCACCGGCACTTGACTCGCCTGACCCGTGATCCTGTCGCGGCAGAGGATCTCGTCCACGACGCGTACCTCCGCCTCGTCCGGGACATCGACGGAGGAGGTCGGCCAAACGACGCAGGCGCGTGGCTTCACCGGGTCGGGACGAACCTGGCCATCAGTCGTGAAAGGCACCTCCGCGTCGTCGGCCGCTGGGCTACAAGGCTGCCAGGGGCCGCGGAGCCAGCCTCACCTGACGCAATCGTCGTGCAGTCGGAGATGTCGAGGGCACTCCGGACAATGTTCACGCAACTCACCGGCACCGAACAGCGGGCGATTTCGCTGGCGGCGCGAGGTGTCCCAGGCAACCAGATTGCCGAGTCAATCGAGCGCTCCCCAGGTGCAACCCGCACGCTCCTCTGTCGCGCTCGATCGAAGCTGCGGGGTGGATTAGACCGAGTCGGCCCGATGTAGCCGTCTTGCCCTTCGGAACCTAGAGATTCCCGCGCCGCGCCTGCTCGATCTCGATGGCCTCGAAGAGCGCCTTGAAGTTGCCGACGCCGAAGCCGCGCGAGCCGTGGCGCTCGATGATCTCGAAGAAGAACGTCGGGCGGTCCTGGATCGGGCGGGTGAAGATCTGGAGGAGGTAGCCCTCCTCGTCCCGGTCGGCCTCGATGCCCAGCTCCTCGAGCGTCTCGATCGAGACGCCCACGTCGCCCACGCGCTCCGGCAGCTGCTCGTAGTAGGCGTGGGGCATGCCCAGGAACTCGACGCCGTTCTCGCGCAGCGTCCGGACCGTGCCGACGATGTCCTCGGTTCGCAGCGCGATGTGCTGCGTGCCCGCCTCGTGGTAGTAGTCGAGGAACTCCTGGATCTGGCTCTTCTTCTTGCCCGTCGCCGGCTCGTTGATGGGGAACTTGATTCGGCCGTTGCCGTTGGTCATGACCTTCGACATGAGGGCCGAGTACTCGGTATGGATGACCTTGTCGTCGTAGTGGATCAGCTGGGCGAAGCCGAAGACGTCGCGGTAGTAGTCGACGAACCTGTTCATGTCGCCGAGCTCGACGTTGCCCACGCAGTGATCGATCTCGAGCAGGTTCATCCCCGTCGCGGCCCGCGCCGGCTTCTTGATCTTGCGGAATCCCGGCGCGAAGACGCCGTGGTAGTCGCGCCGGTCGACGAACGAGTGCTGGACCGAGCCGTAGGTGCCCACCGCGCTCCTGCGGAGGAGACCGTCCTCGCCGCCGTCGAGCTCGGTCGGGGGCAGCGCCGGCCGGGCGCCACGGGTCGTCGTCTCACGGAAAGCGGACGTCGCGTCGTCCACCGAGAACGCGATGTCGTGCACACCGTCGCCGTGGGCCTTGACGTGCTCGGCGATCTCGCCCTCCGGCCCGAGCGCGCCGGTCACGACGATGGTGATGTCGTTCTGGCGCATGACGTAGCTCGTCCGGTCGCGGACGCCCGTCTCGAGGCCGGCGTAGGCGACCGGGGTGAAGCCCCACAGTGCCCGGTAGTAGTGCGCTGCCTGGCGGGCGTTGCCGACCCAGAACTCGACGTGGTCGAGCCCGTTGAGCGGCAGGAAGTCCTTGGCCTCCTTGTAGGCGTCCTTGTTGATGTGGGCGCCGCTCTGGTTCGCGGCGCCACGGGTGATGGTCTCGGTCATCGAGCTGCTCCTGTGCTGCGCGCCGATGCGACCAGGGGCGCCGAGGCGCCGCTGCTTGCGCCTATCGTCGCCCGTTCCCGTCCAACGCGCCACGGACGGTCGACTGGAGGTCGAGGAGCCTGTCCCGCCAGTGCTCGAGGGAGGGCTCGTCGCCGAACAGGACGAGCACCGTGTTGTCCCCGGCGAGCGTGCCGACCTGGCCGCCGAGCGACGAGCTGTCGATGGCCTCGGCGATGATCGAGGCGGTGCCCGGGCTGGAGACGAGGAGCAGGATGAGGCCCGAGCGCCGGACGTCGATGGCCAGGTCGACCAGCACCCGCCGCAACAGTGCGTCGTCACGCGGCGCCAGTGCGGCGGCGTCGGCCGGCGACGCATACACGTGCCGCTCGCCGCGGGCGACCTTGACCAGCCCGAGGTCGGCGATGTCGCGACTGACCGTTGCCTGGGTCACCTCGTAGCCGCGCTCGGCGAGGCGCTCGGCGAGGGCCTGCTGGCTGCCGATCTGCTCGCGCGCGACGAGGTCGCGGATCTCCGCCTGCCGAGCGCGTCGCTCCATCGGCCGACTATACGCCGGGCCTGCCGGGCGCCGGACCTCAGCCGAGGCCAAGCCGGCGAGCGGCCGCCGCGAGCTCCCAGGCGACCCGCGTGGGAGCCGTGCCGCCGATCACGTCCGGGCGGGCCAGGGCGGCCTCGATTCCCCCGGCGGCTCGCAGGTCGGCCCCGACCTCGGCGTGAACGAAGGCA
>CAYXVP010000155.1:0-1039 GCA_964468305.1 uncultured Anaerolinea sp.
CGAATCTCGCCGAGGTCTGGATCCCCGTCGGGCTGCCCGGCTTCAGTGGCACCGAGAAGGCCGCGCGCGGGGCCCGCCTCGATGCCAGCTACGGCGCCGACGGCTGGCGACTGGCCCACGTCGTGCGCGGCAGTGTGGTCCCGACCGCCGCCGCGATCCGCGAGTACGAGGCGGCGTACCGGGCCTTCCTGCGCGATCGACGGCAGCTCGTTCGGTTCCTCGTCGAGCACTGCGGCAACGTCTACGACGACGCTGTGGCGAACGTGTTCGACGCCGACTACGACCAGCCGCGCACCGCCTCGAACCACTACCAGGACATCGCGGTGCGGCGAGTGATCGCCGAGCTCGTCGACGATCCGGCCTGGCCCGAGGTCACGGCCACCGACACCGAGGAGGCCGACCTGCTCGACCTCGGCACCGGCCGTGTCGAGCACGTGCCACGCGCCGCAGGCTTCCGGGGTGGCGCCCTCCTCCAGATCCGCGAGCCAGACTCGCCCGGCTTCATGCTCAGCCCGGCCGTCGTGCCGGTCCACGATCCCGACCTCCTCACCACCCTGCCGGGCCGCCGGGAGTGGTACCACCACCAGGGCTGCGGCCACCCCTCCCGCGAGGCGCTCCGCCATTAATTTGCCGTAGGGCGTCGCTTTACGAGATCCCACCATGGCCACCCCACCCCCATTGAGGAGAGCGGTTCTGCCAAGCACATACAAGACAAGAGGGGGGTCGAAAATGGATCTAAGGAGGGCGGGATACCGTTCATCCTCCATGGTTATGAGGGAAATCCCTCTCTTTTCAATTTCCTTGCCCTCCTTTTCCGCCTGATCCAAGGCCATATCTCTTTGGGCCACAACGGTTTTTACAAATTCCTCCTCAAATTCCCCCTTCTCCCTCAAGGCCGAAGGGGGGGCCTTCAATATTTCCCCAGGGCTCCCGAATGCTTTTAGAAGTCTCACGTGGTGTTGGGGAAGAAGCGCGGGAATCAAATTGAGGGCCAAATAGGTCTTTTGAGGCTGTGAAAATGCCAAACCGGTTGTAGGCA
>CAYXVP010000155.1:1049-5545 GCA_964468305.1 uncultured Anaerolinea sp.
GATCCGTATTTTTCGTCGCTGGACGATGTCTCCGTCACCTTGCAGTCGGGGGGGTGTGGGAGGAGGGGAAGGATGGGGGGGTTGCGCTACGACAGGTTGTGGGCGGGGGGGCGGTCCGGCGCCGACCCGCTGGGAATCGGGGCGGCCGGCGGCTGACGAGCGGCCCGTGGACGAGCCAGCGTCCGCGACGCTGCTCATGGGCACGAGCAGCCTCGACCGGTACCGCGCGGGCGACCTGTTTCCGGGCGGCGGGAGCCTGCCCGGCGGCGGCGTGCTGAACATGGCCTGGCACTGGCGGACCCTCGGCCGGCCGTTCCAGGTCCTCACGCGCGTCGGCGACGACGGCGCGGCGGTCGCCGGCTTCCTCGGCCGTCACGGGATCGAGCCGGTCGCGCCGGACGAGCTTGCGTGCCCCGGCCGGTCGTCGACCATCGACATCGAGATCCAGCCGGATCGCCAACCGTGGATGGACAACTTCGTGCCGGGCGTCTGGGCCGACTACCGGTTGACGCCACGGGAGCGCGATGCGCTCGCGCGCACTGAGCGGCTCCACGTGGTGCTCGTCGAGGGCGCGATCGCGGAGCTCGACCGACTCGCCACGGACGGCGTCCTCGCGAGCGTCAAGGTCTCCGCCGACTTCCTCGGCTTCCGCCACTACACCGTCGATCGGCTGGCCAAGACCATGGGCCACGTGGACCTGGGCTTCGTCGGCTGGCTCGGCGACGAGGGCGACCCTGCGGTCGGCGGCATGCGTGGCGTCGCCTTCGACCTGCACCGGGTGCTCGTGGTCACGCTGGGCTCGAGGGCGGTGCGCGTCTTCGATGGTCGTTCGACGCCGACGGACCTGCGCCTCCCAGTCGAGGCGGTCGAGGTCGCCGGGACCACCCTCGGCTGTGGCGACGCCTTCATCGCCTGGTACCTCGACGAGCTGTGGCGCACCGGTGACCACGCGGCGGCCGTCGCGCGCGGCATGATGGGCGGTGCCGCCGCCACTGCCTGGCTGCGGCCGCTGCCCGACACCGCCTATCCGGATCTCGACTGACGGAGGAGCCCGCCCGATGCCCCAGATCCACCTCCACGCCGAACCCGGCGACTACGCGCCGGTGGTCCTGCTGCCGGGCGACCCGAACCGGGCCACCCGGATCGCGGCCCGGTTCGACGGCGGCCTCGAGGCGTCCCGCCTCGTGAACGAGCACCGGGGCTTGATCGGCTACACGGGCCGGGTCGACGGCGTGCCGGTCTCGGTCCAGACGACCATGATGGGAACGCCGACGACCTCGATCGTGGTCGAGGAGCTGCTGACGCTCGGCGCGACCACGTTCATCAGGGTCGGCACCACGGGGGGTTACCGGGGAACGAACATCGGCGATGCGGTGATCGCCCTCGCCGCCGCGGCCAACACCGGGGTGGGACGGGTGCTCGGCTTCGGCGAGGCGACGGCGCCCACCGCCGACTTCGACGTCGTGCTCGCGCTGGTCGAAGCGGTCAAGGCGAAGGGCCAGTCGTACCACGTCGGCCCGATCGTGACCGGCGACTACTTCTACGACCCGCCGCCCGGCGGCTCGACGCGATGGGCCAGCCGCGGCTACCTCTCGGCCGAGATGGAGGCGGCCGCGCTGTTCCTCATCTGCATGCGCGAGCGCGCCAGGGGCCGGCCGGTTCGCGCGGGCTGCATCCTCACGGTGTCGGACGTCATGCGGGTCGACGCGGCAGATACAGCGGTCGGGCACGAGGCCTGGTTCCGGCCGCACGAGGACGAGGTCACCAGGGCCGTCGACGTGACCGTCGGCGCCGCGCTGGCGGCCGCGGCCGCGCTGGGGCGCACGGACGACTAGCTCGCGGCCTCAGGAAAGGCGACGAAGGACAGGCCGTGTTCGAAGTCCTCGATCAGGTGCCTGATGTCCTCGCAGCCGACCGATACCCGGATCAGGCCACCGCGCTTCGGGTTCGGATAGACGAGCGTGAAGATGTCGCCGAGGCTGACGCCCACGTCGCACAGGGCCAGGTTGTCCGTGAAGGCCGCCATCGCCTCGACGCCGCCGCGGACCTGGAACGAGAGCATCGCGCCGCCGGGGCCGTCGATGAGCCGCGCTGCGACCGCGTGGTCGGGGTGGGAATCGAGTCCCGGGTAGCGGACCCACTCGACCTTCGGCTGGGCCTCCAGGAACTGGGCGAGCCCGAGCGCGTTCGCGGAAGCCTGCCTTGACCGCAGCGGGAGCGAGTGAACACCACGCAGGACGAGCCAGCTCGCGAACGGGCTCGCCGCCTGGCCGAGGGTGTCGACCTGCTTGCGGATCGGGCGGAGCAGATCGACGGGCCCCGTCACCGCGCCGGAGACCGCGTCACCGTGCCCGGAGAGCCACTTCGTCGCGGCGTGCACGACCATGTCGGCACCGTGCTCGATCGGGCGCAGCGACGCCGGCCCGAGGAACGTGTTGTCAGCCACGACGATGAGCCCGTGCCGGTGCCCGAGCGCCGCGAGCGCATCGATATCGGCCACCCGAGTCGGGGGTTCGTTGCCGTCTCGAAAAAGAGCACCCTCGTCGCCGGCCTGATCGCCGCCTCTACCGCCCCGAGGTCGGTCATGTCGACGGGCGTGACGCCGATACCCCGCCGGGGGAAGTCGTCCTCGAGCAGCACCCGGGTGATCACGAACAGCTCGTCGCCGACCACGACGTGGTCGCCAGCGCCGAGGTGCGCCAGGAGTGTCGACGAGACGCAGGCCATGCCCGACGCCGCGACGATGGCGTCCTCCGCACCGTCGAGCGAGGCGAGCTTGTCCTCGAGCGCGCGCGTCGTGGGATTGCCGGTCCGGGAGTAGAAGTAGGCGGTCGGGTCGCCGGCCATCGCGCGGTCGACCGCGTCCTCATTCTCGGCCGCCGTGTCGAACGCGAACGTCGCCGTGGCGTAGATCGGCGTGTTGTGCGCGTGGGTGATGGGGTCGGGCGCCTCGCCGGCGTGGATCGCCCGGGTGGCGAAGCCGCGACCCTGGGTTCGTTCGCGGCGGGCCGTCACCTCAGCGCCAGAGCAGGAGGCCGAGGACGAAGATCACGACGCCGGCCGCGACGATGACGCCCGCGTCGCGGACCTGCCGCCGCAGGATGTCCATCGCGACCGACGCGCCGGTCGTCCCGCTGTCGCGAAGCCCGCCACGCCAGGACTCGTAGCGGGCGATGTTCGCGTCCTGCGCCTTCAGCGCCTTGTAGCGCGCCCAGGGACCGCGAAAGCGCGCATAGCCGGCCGAAGCCGCGGCGAGCCCGAACAACATCAGGATGATCCCGGTCATTCGCCGACTCCGGCTTCCAGGCGCGCCCGGATCGCCGCCTGGGCGACTGCAGCGTTGGCCTGCCCGCGCGTGGCCTTCATCACCTGGCCGACGAGGAAGCCGATCGCCTGACCCTTACCAGCGCGGACGTCGGCTACCGCAGCGGGATTGGAGGCGAGCACCTCCTCGACGATCGCGCCGAGGGCGCCGGCGTCCGAGATCATGCGAAGGCCCTTGTCTCGAATGATCTGGTCAACGGGGCTGCCGGTCGTCACGTGGGCGTCGAACACTTCGTGCGTCGAAGCTGCCGACAGCTGACCCCCTCGCAGGCGCCGCAAGAGGTCGGCGAGCTGATCCGGGTCCGCGCACACTGTGCCCTCGGATGCGTTCCGCATTCGCAGGTAGTCGCCCGTCACCAGGTTCGCCACTGGCTTTGCGCCGAGCGACGGGTCTGATGCCAGAGTCGCTTCGAACAAGCGCCGGGCATCAGCGTCCTTCACGAGGACACCTGCGTCGTACGCCGACAGCCCGGCCTCCTGGTAGCGCTGCCGCCGCGCTGCGGGCAGCTCGGGCAGCTCGCCGCGGATCCGTGCCAGCCACGCGGCGTCGACGCGCAGGGGCGGGAGATCCGGCTCCGGGAAGTAGCGGTAGTCGTCCGACGTCTCCTTGCTGCGCATGTGGTAGGTCTCGCCGCGGTCGTCAGCCCAGCCGCGCGTCTCCATGCGAAGCGACTGGCCCGCGTCGAGGATTGCCGCCTGGCGCTCGATCTCGAACGCCACGGCGTGCTCCACGGACCGGAACGAGTTCATGTTCTTGATCTCGACGCGAGTCCCGAAGGCCTCGGCGCCACGCGGCCGGAGCGAGACGTTCGCCTCGACCCGGAGTTGGCCGCGCTCCATGTCCGCGTCCGAGGCGCCGACCTCCCGCAACAGGAGCTGGAGCTCCTCGGCGTAGCGGCGCGCCTGCTCCGCGCTGCGGATGTCAGGCTCGGTGACGATCTCCATCAGCGGCACGCCCGACCGGTTGAAGTCGACCAGGCTCACCCGCTCGCCGCCCGGCCCGACGCCGTGTACCAGCTTGGCCGTGTCCTCCTCGAGGTGGGCTCGCGTGATGCGCACCTTGATCGGTCCGGCAGAGGTCTCGAACGCGAGCGAGCCAGCGGCGGCCAGTGGCAGGTCGTACTGGCTGATCTGGTAGCCCTTGGGCAGGTCGGGGTAGAAGTAGTTCTTGC
>CAYXVP010000156.1:0-1377 GCA_964468305.1 uncultured Anaerolinea sp.
CGCGATTTCGGGTTCGCCCGGCAGTTCTCGCTGCCAGTCCGGCGCGTCGTCGCGCGGCCGGGCGAGGAGGCGGGAGAGCCGGCCGGCGAGGCGTACATCGCCCACTCCGACGACGAGGTGCTGGTCAACAGCGGGCCGTACACCGGCCTCGCCGCGGACGAAGGCGGCCGGCGCATCGTCGCGGACCTCGAGGGTCGCGGCAAGGGCAAGGCGGCGGTTACCTATCGACTGCGCGACTGGTTGATCAGCCGCCAGCGCTACTGGGGCACGCCGATCCCGATCATCTACTGCGAGACCCACGGTGCAGTGCCGGTGCCCGAGGAGGACCTGCCGGTCCGCTTGCCGGACACGGTCGACTACCTCGGTAGCGGCGTGAACCCGCTGACCCGCGATGAGGCGTTCCTGAACGTGTCCTGCCCGATCGGCGGCGAGCCGGCCCGGCGCGAGACGGACACGATGGACACGTTCGTGGACTCGAGCTGGTACTGGTATCGGTACCTCTCGCCGACTGCCGACGACGCGCCCTTCGACGGCGATCTGGCCGAGGGCTGGACGCCGGTCGAGCAGTACACCGGCGGCGCCGAGCACGCCGTGATGCACCTGCTCTACGCCCGCGAGTGGACCAAGATGATGCGCGACATCGGGCTGCTGCAGCAGAACGAGCCATGGAAGCGAGTCTTCAACCAGGGCCAGATCCTGGGCGCCGACGGCGAGCGGATGTCCAAGTCGCGGGGCAACGTCCAGGACCCCGACGACCTCGTCAAGAAGTACGGCGCGGACACCGTGCGGCTGTTCCTGATGTTCATGGGCCCATGGGACCAGGGCGGCCCCTGGAGCGCGACGGGCATCGGCGGCGTGCACCGGTTCCTGAACCGGGTCTGGGCGCTGGCGCTCGATCCTCACTACCGCGAGCCCGGCGATCCGGAGGCCGGAACGCTGCCCGCGGGCGAAGACGAAGCGGAGGCGCGTGCCGCGATCCGGGCCGCCGCGCATCGGACGCTGCGCGACGTGACCGCCGACTACGAGGCATTCCACTTCAACACGATGGTCGCCAAGCTCATGGAGCTCTCGAACGCGCTGTTCCGCTACCGCGGCTCGCCTGTCGCCGGCGGCCCCGAGTGGGACGAGGCGGTCCGGCTCCTGCCCCTGATGCCCGCGCCGGCAAATCGTCTCAGGAGATGAGGCAGGACGCCCGCCTCGTAGACCCCCACCACGTTCGGGTGGTCCACACTCGCCGCGCGCGCCTCGCGCAGCAGCTGCTCGGCGGCGTCGGCGTCCGTGGCCAGGTGCCCGTGGACCAGCTTGACGACCACGCGGCGCGGCAGTGCGGTGGCGTACGCCAACCTTACCTGGCCCATGCCGCCGCGCCCGGGGGGG
>CAYXVP010000156.1:1387-5542 GCA_964468305.1 uncultured Anaerolinea sp.
CCGCCTGCTGCTGCTCATGCTCGCGCCGGCGGCGCCGCACATTACCGAGGAGCTGTGGTCGCGTCGGCTGGCGGCGAGCGGCGAGGCGTGGGCCTCGATTCACACTGCCAGCTGGCCCGCGGTGGATCTCGCTGCCGTGGCGGAGTCGACGCGAGAGGTTCCGGTCCAGGTCAACGGCAAGGTTCGCGACCGGGTGGTCGTGCCCGCGAACGCGGATGCGGCCGCGCTCGAGATGGCGGTCCTCGCCTCGGCGCGAATCCAGCAGGTGCTCGGCGGGCGCACGCCGGACAGGATCATCCAGGCTGGCGGCGGCCGGCTGGTGAACCTGGTCGTCCGCGACTAGTTCGGGCGGGCCTGCGCCTCCGTCGCCTCTTCCCGGAGCCGCGCCCGGTGGCGGGCGGCCTTGGCCTGGTTGCCGCAGGAGCGCATGTCGCACCAGCGGCGCCGGCCTGTCGGTGAGGAGTCGAAGAAGGCCCACCGGCAGCGATCGTTGGCGCACACGCGCAGTCGCTCCGGCCGGCCGGTCGCCAGCTCCTCGATGATCGCCTCGGCGATGAGCGCGAGCGCATCGTCGACCGGGGTCTCGGCGTGGCGATGGCCGATGCGCAGCGCCGTGCCATCGAGCTCGAGGCGGGTCGGTCGACGCGCCTCCAGCGTCGCGTTCACGAGATGGACCGCGTCGGCGTCGGGCGTTCGGCCTTCGACGACCGCGTCGACGACCTCTCGGAGTGCCGTCCGAACGCGCTTGATCCGGGCGAGCTCCGTGTCGCCGATACGGACACCCGCCTCGGGGTGGACGAGGTCGTGCTCGAGGAACCAGACCGCGGCGTCGGTCGGACGCTCGAGATGCTCGTCGGTCTGGTGCTGCGCATCAGTTCGGCCGTGACCGGGGTGGAGCGTGTTGAGGAAGTCGAGCGCGGACTCGAGATCGATGCCGTGGGAGTGCTGTGCGGGGGAGATATTTGCCATGTCTGCTAACGCCTGGTTTCCATTGGGATAACCACTGTACAGCGGTTGACAGGTTACACGCAAGAGGGTAGTCTACACAGCGTAACCAGAGAAAGACCCCGAAGGGGTTATGGAACAGATCGGAGGTGCCGGATGGCTCCTTTCATCGCAATGATCGTCTCGATCGGGATCACCACCGTGTTCGGACTCGCCGCAGTCGCGTTCGGCGCCGATTCCCGCCCGAGCTACAGCGATGACCACGCTCGCTAGCCGAGCCCGATCCCTCGCCCACCTGACCACCCCTCACGGAGATGCGCAACATGAATGCACTCGCACCCTATCTCGCAGCCCTGCACCAGCGGAACCTGCTTGAGGAGGCCGAGCTCGACCGACTGGTCCGGCTCAGCCGCTCCAACAAGCCCGAGGTCGCCGGCTGGCGCCGGAACCTCGGTGGCGGCGCCCGCCGCCTGAGCGGCCTCCTGTCGAGCGCCGCAAGCTCGCTCGACCCGACGGTCGAGACCGAGCAGACGAGGGTCCGAACCTCGGAGCGGACCGTCGGCCGTGCCCTCGGCTGCTGAGCCGGGGCCAACGACACCGCTCGCGCGGGTCGACGATCTCGTATCGTCGCTCGCCATGACCGACGACAAGGACGAAGGCCAGCCTCGAGGTCCTCGAGGCCTCGCAGCAACCACCTGGGGTCCCGGCCGTCTCGACCTGTTCTGGGTCGACGATGACCGGGCCCTGTGGCATTCGGCGCAGGTTGCCGGCCGCTGGACCGAGCCGGAGTCGCTCGGCGGGGAACTGGCCTCCGGTCCCACCGTCGTCGCCTGGGCCGAGGGCGAGATGGAAGTCTTCGCCGTCATGGACAACGGCGAGCTCCACAACCGCTATTGGGACCGCTCGTACTGGCACCCGTGGGAGTCCCTCGGCGGCGAACTGGATCCCTCGTCCACGCCCGCGGCCTCGTCGTGGGGCGCGGAGCGACTCGACGTGTACGCCCGTGGCCGCGACGGCCGGACCTGGCACCGCTGGTGGGACGGGCTGCGGTGGGTCGAGTGGGAACAGCTCTGAACGTCATCTGATCGTGGTCGCCACTGATCGTGGCCGCCCGAGCCGGCGAATAAGCCCCAGATAAGCGGCCGTCGCTAGGGTTTCGGCGACGTCCGGTCCGACGAAGTGCCCCGACGGACCGGGCGTTTGACTTCCGGCCCGCCGAGTCGCCCGTCGATCCCGTCGAGCCACTGGACGAGCCGCCCGCCGAATCAGATCAAACGCCCGCCCCAGTCCGCCGGCCGAGGCGATCGTGGAGTCATCGAGTCCGCCGTGGCGCGTGTTCGACGCGCAGCCCGGCCAACCAGCCGGCGACCAGGCGAGCACGGCGCGAGACCGCGCGCGCGCCTGCTCGGGAGTCCCGCTGCTCGCGTTCGCAGGCGTCGGCGTTGCCGTGCTGGTCGGCGGCCTGGCGGTCGTGGTGGCCCTCGGCAGCGTCGGCGGCTCGGTGACCGGTCCCGGAGCGACGTCGACGGCGAGCGGACGCGGTGAAGCCATCGCTCATTCCGGCGAGATCGTCGTCGACGTGGCGGGGGCCGTTCTCGTCCCGGGCGTCTACCGGCTCGGCGCGGGCGCCCGGGTCGACGACGCGATCCGGGCCGCCGGTGGATTCAGCCCACGTGTCGACACGGATCGCGTGGCGCGCGAGCTGAACCTGGCGGCGACGCTGGCCGACGGCGCGCAGCTCAGGGTCCCGTCCCGCGACGATCCGACCGGCGGCAGCGGCGGATCGGCCTCGACCGGCGGCGGCGCCGCCACGGGCTCGCGAATCAACCTGAACGCTGCAACCCAGGCCGAGCTCGAGTCCCTGCCGGGCATCGGCCCGGTCACCGCCGGAAAGATCATCGCGGCGCGCTCGGAAGCACCGTTCCGGACGATCGACGAGCTGCGCGAGCGCGGTCTGGTCGGCCAGAAGACGTTCGACAGCCTCAAGGCTCTCATAACGGTGAGCTGATGCCGCGCCCGGCCTGGCTGGCCGTGGGCGCCGCCGCAGGAGCCCTCGCCCTTGACAGCCTGTCCCCGATCGTCCTGCCCCTCTGCGGCGTATGCCTGCTCTCGGTCGCCGTTGCAGCCTGGGCCGCGAAACGGCAGCCCTTGGCGCGGCGGACTACCGCAATCACGCTCGGCGTCCTCGCGATTGGCCTGCGTGGGATCGGCAGCCAGGGCTCGGCATCCGGCCCTTCGGCGCCGCCGGCCGGGGACGGACCGTGGATCGGCGTGGTCCAGAGCGTCGGTGCGCCGCGCGCCGGGTCACGGCCCGCGGTCGTCCAGCTCGAAGAAGAGACGCCGATCCTCGTGGCGGTGACGCTGCCCTGGTTCCCGCCAGTCGCACCGGGCGACCGCGTCGCGGTCCGGGGCGCCATCCGTGCGCCGCCCGCGGACGACTTCGGGGCCTACCTTGCCCGGATCGGCGCCGCTGGGACCATGCGCGCGGAGCGGCTCGAACTGCTCCCCAGCCAGGGATCCCTGGCGAACCGGCTCGAGGACCTCCGCCGTGCGGCAGCTGCGGGCCTCGAGCGGGCGCTGCCGGAACCCGAGGCGGGTCTCGCGGCGGGCGTCCTGATCGGCCTGCGCGATCGGGTCGATCGCGATCTCGCGGCCGACTTCACGGCCGCCGGCGCGAGCCACGTCGTCGCGATCTCGGGCTGGAACATCGCGATCGTGGCGTCGACGCTCGCGGCCCTGGCCGGGGGTCTTCGGCGGCGCCGACGGGCGACCCTGACCGCCGTCGCGATCGTGCTCTACGTCGTCTTCGTGGGTCCGTCACCATCGGTCGTCCGGGCCGGGGTCATGGCCGGCGTCGCGCTGCTGGCCCGCGAGCTCGGCCGGCCGGGCACGGCCGCCGGTGCGCTGGGGTGGGCCGTCACCGCCCTCCTCGTGCTCGATCCGGCCTGGGTCGACGACGCGGGGTTCCGGCTGTCGGTGCTCGCGACCGCGGGCATCCTGGCCTGGGGGTCGGCACTCACCGCCCGCCTTTCCGGCCCGGCGCCGAGCCGCCCACGGCGATGGCTGGCCGAGATCCTCGGCGTGTCGTTCGCCGCACAGGCGGCGACCACGCCGATCGTGCTGCTCGATTTCGGCCGCCTCTCGCTCGTCGCGCCGCTGGTCAACCTCATCGTGGTTCCGCTCGTCCCGCCGGCGATGGCCACGGGAGCG
>CAYXVP010000157.1:0-5095 GCA_964468305.1 uncultured Anaerolinea sp.
GCGCGACACCACGGGGCCCCGTACCGCGGCTGCCGCCTGGCCCGGAGGCCTCGCACGCGGGGGCTGGGGCGCGAGGGGGATCCGCTAACCGTCTGGTGGGAGCTGCCCGGCCGTGACGTCAAGGTCGACGTCTGGACCGTGCAGGTCGGGCGCGTGCCGGTGCTGCTGCTCGACACGGACAACCCGGTGAACGACCCCGCCGACCGGCCGATCACGCACATCCTGTACGTCCGCGGGCGCGAGATGCGCCTCCACCAGGAGCTCATCCTCGGCGTCGGCGGCGTGCGTGCGCTGCAGGCACTCGGCATCACCCCGGCCGCCTGGCATCTCAACGAGGGCCACTCGGCGTTCCTCCTCGCGGAGCGGGCGCGCGTGCTCGTCGCCGCGGGCCATGACCTCGACGCCGCGCTGCCGAAGGTCGCTCGCAACAGCGTGTTCACGATCCACACCCCGGTCTCGGCCGGCAACGAGCGCTTCGATGCCGACCTCGTCCGCCGCGTGGCCGGCCCGCTGCTCGAAGGCGACGGCCGTCCGAACACGGGCGGCGTGAGCATCGAGAGAATCCTCGAGATCGGGCGCGGGACGGACGGCGACCCCGGCCAGTTCGACATGACTGCATTCAGCCTGCGGCAGACGAACGGTGCCAACGCCGTGAGCAAGCTGCATGCGGTCACCGCGAGCAGCACCTGGGAGGGCATCGCCCCGCACGGGATCATGCCCATCACCAATGGCGTGCATCCGCCGACGTGGGCCGGGGGACCGGTGCTCGGGCTGTTCGAGCGCTACCTCGACGCAGACCTCGACGACCTCGACGGCACCACGCCGGCGACGCGCTGGTGGGAGCGAATCGAGCGGATCCCGGCCGCCGAGCTATGGGAGGCGCATCTCGTCCAGAAGCGCGAGCTCGCGCTGTTCGCTCGAGGCCGGCTGCGCAACCAGTTCGCACGCCACGGCGAGGCGCCGAAGACGCTGCAGGAGATCGGCGAGGCGCTCGACCCGAAGGTCCTGACCATCGGCTTCGCCCGCCGCTTCGCGACGTACAAGCGCGCCGGCATGATCTTCACCGACAAGGATCGCCTCGCCCGGCTCCTGTCCGATCCGGACCGGCCGGTCCAGCTCGTCTTCGCGGGCAAGGCGCATCCAGCCGACCGGCCGGGACAGGCCGTGATCCAGGACATCTTCGGACGGAGCCGATCGCCGGAGTTCCGCGGCCGCGTCTTCGTGATCGAGGACTACGACATGCGGATCGCCAAGTTCCTCGTCCAGGGCGTCGAGGTCTGGCTCAACAACCCGCGGCGGCCCCTCGAGGCATCGGGCACCTCGGGCATGAAGGCGGCGATGAACGGCGTCGTCAACGTGAGCGTGCTCGATGGCTGGTGGGACGAGGGCTGGACCGGGGACAACGGCTGGGCCATCGGCAATCGAGAGCCGCTCCAGGACGAGGCGGCCCAGGACTGGAACGACGCGATGGACCTGTACCGGATCCTCGAGTCGGAGGTCGTGCCCGAGTACTACGACCGCGACGCGTCCGGGGTCCCGCTGCGCTGGGTCGAGCGGATGCGCCGCTCGATCGCGACCACGCTCTGGCAGTTCTCGACGACGCGGATGCTCCACGAGTACACCGAACGGCTGTACCTCCCGGCCGCCGGGATCGAGGTCAAGCAGGAAGCCGGCGCGACGCGGTGACCGCTGGGCGAATCTCGCTCGGGCTCACGCTCCACAACCACCAGCCGATCGGGAACTTCGGCTGGGTCCTCGATGAGGTGTTCGAGAAGGCGTACCGGCCGATGGTCGAGGCGCTCCGTCGCCATCCCGGCATCCGCGCCGGGCTGCACTACTCGGGCCCGCTGCTGGAATGGCTGCGCGCAGAGCGCCCCGCGTTCATCGCCGACCTGCGGGCGCTGGTGGAGCGGGAACAGGTCGAGATCCTCGGCGGCGGGCTCTACGAGCCGGTCCTCGCATCGCTGCCCGAGCGCGATCGTATCGGCCAACTGTCGCGGATGGTGGAGGCCGTCGAGGCGACGTTCGGGCACCGCCCGACGGGAGCGTGGCTCGCCGAGCGCGTCTGGGAGCCCGACGTCCCTACCTCGCTGGTCGCGGCGGGCTACGCCTGGACGATCCTCGACGATTCGCACTTCCGTGCCGCCGCGATTCCCGAGGACGCGATGTGGGGCCCGTACACCACCGAGGACCAGGGCCGCCTGCTGCGCGTCTTCGGCACGGAACAGGGTCTCCGCTACCTGATCCCGTTCCATGAGGTCGACGATGTCATCGACTACCTGCGCGAGCAGGCCACCGAGGCGGGCGACCGCCTCGGAACGATGGGTGATGACGGCGAGAAGTTCGGGGCCTGGCCCACGACCTATGAGCACTGCTGGGGGGCGGGCCGTTGGGTCGAGCGGTTCTTCGAGGCCGTGGAGGCGAACGCCGACTGGCTGGCGACGGTCCGCCCCGCCGATTGGCTCGCCGCGCACCCGCCGGTGGGGCGTGCCTACGTCCCGACCGGCTCGTACGCCGAGATGGGCGAGTGGGCGCTCCCACCGGAGGAGAGCCGGGGCTTCACCGCCGCGCTCCACCGGGCGCAGGCGAAGAAGGCACCCGAGGCGCGCTGGCTGCGTGGCGCGTTCTGGCGCAACTTCCAGGTCAGATACCGCGAGATCAACGATCTCCACAAGCAGATGCTCCGGGCGTCGGCGAAGGTGGAGGCGATGCCCGACGGGCCCGCGCGCGGCGCGGCGCTCGACCACCTGTATCGGGGCCAGTCGAACGACTGCTACTGGCATGGCCTGTTCGGTGGCATCTACATCGCCCACATGCGCGCCGCCACGCTGGGCCACCTGATCGCCGCCGAGGACGCTGCCGATCGCGTGCTGGGGACCCTTGCCGGCAGCGAGCGGCGGGACCTTGACCTCGACGGCCGGGACGAGGTCCGGCTGGCGACGGCGGGTCAGGTCGTCACGGTCGAGCTCGACGAGGGCGGCGGCATCGGCGCGTGGGACATCCGTGCCGCGCGTCATGCGCTCACCGGTGTGCTCAGGCGCCGGCCCGAGGCCTACCACGAGACGCTCCGCCGGCACGAGGCCGCGGCAGCAACGGCAGGGACGGCGAAGGCCACCGGCGGTGCCGCCCCGAGATCGATCCACGACCGGGTCCAGGTGAAGGAGATCGGCCTCGTCGCGCGCCTGATCTACGACGACTACGAGCGCCGCTCCGGGCTCATCCGCGTCCTGCCCCTGGAGGCGACACCGGCGAGCTGGGCCGCCGGGGGGCGAGGCGAGCTGGGTGACTTCGTGGCCGGGCCGTACCGGATCGTCCGACTCGACCGTGATCGCGCCGTCATCGCTCGCGACGGCAGCGCCAAGCTCGACGGCGCGTCACAGCCCCTGTCGGTCGAGACGGAGATCTCGGCCGGCGGGGGCCGGCGCGACCCGACCCTCCGTTGGTCGGCCACCGTCCGCAATACCGGCGGGCGCCCGTTCGAGGCGCGCCTCGGGGTCGAGTGGGCGTTGACGATGCTCGGCGGGGGTGCGAACCCGCAGGCGTGGTGGGATGTCGGTGGTGAGCGCACCCGACACGATGGCACTCGCGCAGCGACGGGGGTCGACCGGATCGCCCAGGGCAACTCGTGGCTGGGGCTCGCGATCGAGACGGCGGTCAGCCCTGCGGCGGACGCCTGGCACGCACCGATCGAGACGGTCTCGAACTCGGAGGCCGGTTTCGAGCGCGTCTACCAGGGGAGCGCGCTGCTGCTGGCGTGGCTCGTCCGAATCCCGGCCGACGAACGCGGGTCAGCGACCAGTGCGCACCGGGCGCCGGTCGGAGTGGAGCGGGGCGCCGAGGAGCGCGGCGCTCTCCGCGCGAATCGCGCCTGAGAATCCGTCAGCCCGCGGCCTGCGCGCCACGGGCTGACGATGAGGAGGGCAGAAGGGGGCGGCGGCTCAGCTGATGCCGCACGCCGGCGAACGTGGATCGTCGAACTCGGGACGGGAGTCGACGCCGTGCGTCTGGGCAAGCAGGTCGAGCACGAAAACGGCGACCATTGCCACGAGCACGATCACGAGGCCACTCATTGCGTGACCATCCTTTCCTTGCGGCCTTTTGGTACAGTGAACTAGGCCAAGTCGAAATGTACTTGGACTAGCAGACTATGTCAACAGGTACGATGGACCCCCAACCACACCAGTCTCCGAGCTCGGAGCCCAACCTCGACGTCGAGCGCGACTCCGACGTCCCCATCTCGACCCAGATCTACTGGCAGCTCGCCTACAAGATCGAATCCGGTCGGCTGCAGTCCGGCGAGCGTCTCTGGCCGGTGCGCGAGCTCGGTGCCGCGCTGCGGGTCAACCCGAACACGATCCGAGCCGTCTACCGGCGCCTGGCGGACGCCGGCTACGTCCACAGCCGGCACGGTGCGGGCACCGTCGTCTCCGACCGCAACGTCCACCGCCGCCGGCCCGAGGCCCTCGGGGCCATCGTGTCGGAGATGCTCCGGCGCGCGTCCCAAGCCGGCTTCACGCCGGGTGAGGTCGCGGCCGCCGCCTACGCCGCCGCCTCCGAGCGAAAGCGGCCGGGGGAGGAAGTGCGCGTCCTCTTTGCCGAGTGCACGACCGCGGACGCCGGCTACGACGCCGAGCGGCTGAACCACGAGTTCGCCGGCACGATTGAGGCCGAGGGAACGCTGCTCGACGAGATCCCCGAGCGCCTCGAGCGCTTCCACTACGACCTCGTCGCGACGACGACGTTCCACGCCGACGAGGCCCAGGCGCTCGTCGGTGGCAATGTGCCGGTCGTGGCGATGCCCGTGGGGCCGGGCTACGTCAAGATGGTCCCCGAGATCGCCGGGCTGCCTGGGGGCCCGCGGGTCTGGGGTGTCGTCGAAGATCATCTTGCGCGCCGACACATTAGCCCGCCGCAGCCGCGGCAGCCGGTGAAAGTGGTGCGGGCGGGCTGAGAGGAACGTTCGGGCATGTTGACGCAGATCTACATCCATCTCGGCGTGGCGCTCGCCGGCCTCGTGAGCTTCCTGTCCCCTTGCGTGCTGCCGCTCGTCCCCCCCTACCTTGGCTATCTCGGCGGCACCACCATCGAGCAGATG
>CAYXVP010000157.1:5105-5541 GCA_964468305.1 uncultured Anaerolinea sp.
GGTGAAATGTCCCGTCGGGGGGGGGGTCCGGGGGGCGGGGTAAGGTGGGGATGGTCCACGGGAGCGCCGGGGTGCCTGAGGGTTCGCGGTTCGGCGTTGTCTGTGCAACGGATCGGGGCACGGACAACATCGCCGAGACGCTCGCGATCGCGGGCACGAAGGGCGTCGAGATCGTGTCCGCGACGATCCGTGACGACGACCGCCTGACCCTCGTCGACCGCACCGCCGACCTGATCCTGATGTCGCGAGAAGCCATCGCGCAGGGCCTCGACAAGCGCATGCACCGTCCCGATCGCATCCGGCCCTGGACGTACGAGTTCGACCCCGCCGGTCTCGAGCTGCTGCGCCAGAAGGGCGAGCACGTCGCCGCTGCCCGGCGCTCCACCGTTGGCGCGGACCCAGGCGGTGCCGGCCAAAGCCCGGAGCCGCCCCGGGG
>CAYXVP010000158.1:0-781 GCA_964468305.1 uncultured Anaerolinea sp.
GGGTGGGTGGGCAGTCGGGGGCGAGGCGCCGGGGATTGCATGTGCCCCCGGGCGGCTCTTTTGGGGGGGGCCGTCGAGCTCGTTCAGCGTCCGGTCGACCATGCCCTGGTCCATGGCGTCGGCACCGCGGAGGGCCGCCGCGATCTCGCCGTCGACCGCCTCGACCGCGCGGCGCACACCTTTGCCGCCGAACCTGGCCCGCTCGCCGTCACGCAGCTCGACCGCCTCGTGCGCGCCGGTGCTGGCGCCGGAGGGGACGGCCGCACGGCCGAGCGTGCCGTCCCGGAGGACGACGTCGACCTCGACGGTGGGATTGCCGCGGGAGTCGAGAATCTCGCGCCCGTGGACCCGCTCGATGCGGGTGTCGGTCACGAGCCGGCCTTCGCCGCGACCCGCCGCCTCGCCCTAGGCTTGGCCGCGGGCTCCGGCTTCGGCCGATCCAGCAGCACCGCGACGCCGGGCAGCTCGCGGCCCTCGAGGAACTCGAGCGAGGCGCCGCCGCCGGTCGAGATGTGGGTGAACCGTTCGGCGAGGCCCTGCTGCTGGATCGCCGCGACCGAGTCGCCGCCCCCGACCACGACCGTCGCGCCGGCGTCGGCGCGCGCGGCGCGGCTGCAGGCGCTGGTGGACGAGCAATGGGCTAACGACGGGATCTCGAACACGCCCAGCGGCCCGTTCCAGAAGACCGTCCGGACCCCGGCAAGGGCCCCCCCCATCAGCCCCAGCGTCCCCCGGCCCACGTCCACGATTTGCCCCGAGCCCGGGATATTCTCCGCCCGGG
>CAYXVP010000158.1:791-5483 GCA_964468305.1 uncultured Anaerolinea sp.
CCCTGGTCGCCAGGACGGTGCGGAGGACGGCCCGGACCTTCCTCTTCTCGGCGAGGCCCAGGACGCGACGCGCCTCCTCGACCATGTCGTGCTCGGCGAGGCTCTTGCCGACGCTCTTGCCCTGTGCCAGCAGGAAGGTGTTGGCCATCCCGCCGCCAAGGATGAGCAGGTCGACCTTCGCCAGCAGGTTGTCGAGCACCTTGAGCTTGCCCGAAACCTTCGCCCCGCCCACGATCGCGACGAACGGTCGGGCAGGATCCTCCAGGAGCTTCGAGAGCATGGCGATCTCGCGCTCCATCAGGAATCCGGCATAGGCGGGCAGGAGCTGCGCGATGCCGACGGTGCTCGCATGGGCGCGGTGGGCCGTGCCGAACGCGTCGTTGACATAGATCTCGGCGTACTCAGCGAGCTGGCGGGCGAAGCCCGGGTCGTTCTTCTCCTCCTCGGCGTGGAAGCGCAGGTTCTCGAGCAGGAGCAGCTCGCCGTTGCGAAGGCGCCTGACCGCATCCACGGTCCCGATGCCCAGCGCGTCGCCGGTCACCGGCACGTTCCGTCCAAGCAGCTGTGACAGCCGCTCGGCCACGGGCCGCAGGCGGAGCCCGTCCTGGACCTTGCCGTCTGGCCTGCCGAGGTGGCTGGCGAGGATGACGCGGGCGCCGTGGGTCAGCAGGTAGTGGATGGTCGGGATCGAGGCACGGATGCGCGAATCGTCGGTGACCTTGCCGTCCTCCAGCGGCACGTTGAAGTCGACCCGAACGAAGACGCGCTTGCCGACGACGTCGACGTCGCGAATGGTCAGCTTGTCCATGAGCCGCTCAGCTGCCCTTTCCAGCGGCCATCAGGCGGCGGTGCCGGCGCGGGAAGGCAACTTCGACGCGACGAGCGCCAGGAGGTCCGCGCAGCGGCAGCTGTAGCCCCACTCGTTGTCGTACCAGGCGATGACCTTGACCATCGTCCCGCCGAGCACCATCGTGCTCGCTGAGTCGACGATCGAGGAGCGCGAGTCGCCCCGGAAGTCGGTCGAGACGAGCGGTTCGTCGGACACGCCGAGAATGCCCTTCATCGGCCCGGCCGCGGCGGCCCGGAACGCCTCGTTGATCTCGTCGGCCGTTGTCGGCTTGGAGACGTCGGCGGTGAAGTCGACGACGCTCACCGTCGGCGTCGGCACCCGCAGACTGAAGCCGTCGAACTTGCCCTTGAGATCCGGGATGACGAGGGCGAGCGCCTTCGCCGCACCGGTCGTGGTCGGGATGATGTTCTGGCCGGCGGCGCGCGCTCGGCGCGGGTCCTTGTGGGCGACGTCGAGGATGCGCTGGTCGTTCGTGTAGCTGTGGATCGTGTTCATCAGTCCGCGGTCGATGCCGAAGGTGTCGTGGACCACTTTCGCGGCGGGCGCGAGGCAGTTCGTGGTGCAGCTCGCGTTGCTGATGACGTCGTGCGTCGCGGGGTCGTACTTCCCCTCGTTCACGCCGAGCACGATCGTGATGTCCTCACCCTTTGCCGGCGCGCTGATGATCACCTTCTTCGCCCCGGCACCCAGGTGGGCCCTCGCCTTCTCGGCGTCGGTGAAGAGGCCCGTCGACTCGAGCACGATGTCGACGCCGAGGTCGGCCCACGGCAGCGCCGCGGGATCCTTGACCTGGAGCACCTTGATCTCGCGCCCATCGATGATCAGCGCGTCGTCGGTGTGGTCGACCGTGCCGGGGTAGGCGCCGTACGTCGAGTCGTGCTTGAACAAGAGGGCGTTCATGCTCGTGTCGACGAGGTCGTTCACGGCCACGACTTCGAGGTCGGGCGCGCGCTCGATGATCGCCTTGAGCGACTGGCGGCCGATGCGGCCGAAGCCGTTGATGCCGACTCGAACGGTCATGCGTGGGTACCTCCTGGAACGGCGACCGGCCGGACCGGACGCTGCGTGGTCGATGCCGTGGCTGTGGCTGCATGCTCGAGCCGGCTCATCACGAGGGGCTGCGCGCCGGCGAGCGAGACATCGCCACCGAGACCGGCCGGGACGACGGTGACAACCCTCGAGAAGACCTTGAACGTCTCGTCTCGGATCGCGGCGCGCACCTCGCGGAGAAGGCGCTCGCCCTCGGCCTCGGCGATCGACCCGCCGATGACAATGCGATGCGGATTGAACGAGTTGACGTAGCCGACGCAGCCAACCGCGATGGCGCGCCGGGCGCGGGTCATGAGGGAGACGCAGGCTGGGTCGCCGGCGTGCTCGCCCGCGGATACATCGACCGCGGACAGGTCCCCGGCCCCGACCTCCCGCGCCCGCGCCTCAAGGAACGGCGATTCGCCATGCTCGACTGCGGCCCGGGCCAGCTTGGCCAGGCCTGCGCCGCTGGCATACGCCTCGACGTGACCGAACCCGCCGCAGCCGCACTGCGGTCCATCGAGCGTCACCGGCACGTGCCCCAGCTCGCCGGCGAGGCCATCCGGACCGTGCAGGATCTCGCCGCCGGTCATGATCGCGCCGCCGACCCCGGTCGAGACCGTAAGGTAGATGAAGTCGTCCTCGCCTCGCGCGGCTCCGAAGGCGTGCTCACCGAGGGCCGCGACGTTCGTGTCCCGATCGAGGAACGCCGGCAGGTCCAGCGCCTTGCCCAGCTCGGGGGCGAGCGGGATGTCGCGGAAATCCGGGCCAAGGTTCGGCGGCTCGACCACGTACCCGGTTCGCGGGTCCAGCGGTCCAGGCGACGAGACGCCGATGCCGACGATGGTCTCGCCGACCTCTCGAGGGACTCGCTCGCGAGTGGCTCGCGCGGCGTGGCGACAAGCCTCCACGACGGCCTCCGGCCCGTGCTCCTTGGGGGTGCGTCGATCGATCCGGGCGAGGCGGCTCCCGTCGGGCAGGACGACGGCGGCCCGGATCTGGGTGCCGCCGAGGTCGACAGCGATGACGGGCTGGGAGGACAGGGCGAACCTCGCGTTCGACTGGATGCTTCGCGAAGAATTCTACCGAAGGAGGCTGCACCGGCCCGATTGACGGGCGGAATCAAGGACCCCCGCCGGTTTGACCGGCGGGGGTCCAACTAGGGCAGATGAGGAGTGGCGAGCCGCCGATCTTGAACACCTTGGTCCCGCAGATGGGACAGGTGCCCTGGAGCGCCTTCTTGCCGTTCTTCATCGTGATCATGTGCGGGTTCTGGACTTCGACCTTCTTCTTGTCCTTGACGCAGTAGGCCATCGCCATGGGTTCAGGTCCTCCCAAAGCTCCTGTGTGCCCCGGGCTCGGTGCCCGGAGTCACGCTGCGCTCAGAGTCCGAGCGACGGTCGCCAACGATCCGTCGCCGCTGCCTGCTTGCGGCGGTCCATGTCGGCGAGGATCAGGAGGCTCTCGAGCCCCGTCTCCACGCAGGCGAGCTCCGCCGCGTCCTTTGCGGCACCCGTCACGAAGTCCCCCGTGGTCCGCTGTGCGAAGACCGCACAGACGACCCCGGCGCGACATCGCGCCAGACCCGCGAGAACGAGCAACGCCGAGGCTTCCATCTCGAAGTTCATGACGCGCTCGCGTGCCATGTCCTCGGCGAGGTCAGGGTACCGGATGGGAAGCTGCGGGATCGGGCGGCCCTGCGCACCGAAAAAGCCCGGTGCGGTGGCCGTCAGGCCCACGTGATAGCGCTTGCCCTTCCGTTCGGCGGCCTCGATCAGGGCGATGACCGCCTCATAGTCGGCCACGGCGGGATAGCCGTCGTGGACGAACCAGCTGGTGGTGGTTTCGAGCCGGACGGCGCCCGTGCTGATCACGAGATCGCCCAGGCCCATCTCCGGCTGCAGGCCGCCGCACGAGCCGACTCGAATGAAGGTCGGCCGTTTCGTGATCGCGAGGATCTCGGCGATCACGATCTCGACGTTGTCGGTGCCGATGCCGGTCGACACGATCGACACGCGCTGGCCCCGGTAGGTGCCGGTCACGGAGGCGAACTCGCGGTGCCGGCGCTCGAGCTCGACGTCGTCGAGCAGCCGGGCGATCTTCTCGGTGCGGTCTGGGTCGCCGGGGAGGAGGAGGTACTCGGCCAGTTCGCCGGGGCCGAGGTCGATGTGGTACTGCCGCTCCCCTACCGGGAGCGCGACGCGGTGGTCCGCGTTCGGCAAGCGCCCGTTCTCCTCCTCGTCCTTCCGCGGCTGCGGAACTCGGCGAAGCGTAGGCGTGGCTTCGAACGAGCGTCAAGCCGATTCGTGCTCAGCCGCCACTGGCGTCACGCTCGCGTTGGCCCCGGCACGGGCCTGGCCGCTGACCGGCAGAGTCGCCAGCCGCGCGACGATCGCGAGGCGGAGGCGGCGCTGGGCGAGCCGCCTCCGAAGGATCGTCGCCAGCGCCGACAGCGCCGCCAGGCTCCCAAGCGCGAAGAGGCTGACGGGCCACGGGCCGACAGCCCCGCTCGAGTCGGCAGCCACGGGCGCCCCAACACTGCCGGAACCAGCCGGTGCCGCGACAATCGCGCCGCCGATCGGCAGGCCCTCGCCCAGTGCACCCACCCGCACGAGCGTCCCATCCGCGTCGACGACGACGACCGGGGCCCCGTTGACGAGCTCGACCAGTCCTGTCGCGGCAACCGCCTCGCCCTCGCGGAGGTGCCCGAGCAGGGCGAGCAGGTCGCCCCGCAGCTCGACCCGCCCGAGCGCCGTGCCATCGTCGAGGTCGAACCCATCGTCGCCGACCCGGGCGACGAGGCCACCGACGCG
>CAYXVP010000159.1:0-5403 GCA_964468305.1 uncultured Anaerolinea sp.
CCAGGACCCGCCCGGCAGCCGCGGCGCGCCGCGGGGCCGCCCGGGTGAGGCGCGGGCGTTTCTGAGCGGGTCCCTGGGCCAGGACACGATCGTCGGGGACGTCTACAGAGGGAACACGGTTTCGTTCGCCGGCACGTCGACGATCCAGGGCACGCCGCGCGCGACCGGCGCGATCACGACGCAGCCCGGGACGCTCCAGGGCTCGCCGACGCCCGTCCCGCAGTCCGGGGTCGTCGTGCCCGGCACGGTTGCCTGGGCGACCCTCGTGGCCGAGCCCGACGACCTCGTCTTCGAGGCGGTCCCGTTCGACCACCCGCTGTACATCCTGTACTCCTCGGGCACGACCGGGCTGCCCAAGCCGATCGTCCATGGCCACGGCGGGATCCTGCTCGAGCACTGCAAGGCGCTCGCGCTGCACACCGACCTCGGGCCTGCCGGCCGCTTCTTCTGGTTCACCACGACCGGCTGGATGATGTGGAACTACCTGGTCTCGGGGCTGGTCGTCGGGAGCACCGTCGTGACCTACGACGGGAACCCTGCGCATCCCGACCTGTCGACGCTGTGGCGCGTTGCGGCCGAGACCCGGACGACGTACCTCGGCGCGAGCGCGCCGTTCCTGATGGCCTGCCGGAAGGCCGGGCTCGACCCGGGGCGGGACCTCGACCTTGGGCTGCTGCGCGGCCTCGGCTCGACCGGCTCGCCGCTGCCGGCGGCGGGCTTCGAGTGGATAGCCGAGGCGGTTTCGCCGGCCATCCAGACCGGCTCGCTGAGCGGCGGGACCGACCTCTGCACCGGCTTCCTGGGCCCGAGCCCGCTCGCCCCGGTCTGGGCCGGCGAGATCTCGTGCCGGATGCTCGGCGCGAAGGTGGAAACGTTCGACGAGGCCGGTCGGTCGGTCGTCGGTTGCGAGGGCGAGCTGGTGATCACGGCGCCGATGCCGTCGATGCCGGTCGCGTTCTGGAACGATCCGGACGGCGCGCGCCTCCGCGAGGCGTACTTCTCGACCTACCCGGGCGTATGGCGCCACGGGGACTGGCTGACGATTACCGAGCGAGGATCGTGCATCGTCAGCGGCCGCAGCGACGCGACGCTGAACCGCGGCGGCGTCCGCATCGGGACGGCCGAGTTCTACGGCATCGTCGAGGCTCTCCCCGAAGTCGCCGACAGCCTCGTGGTCCACCTCGAGGACGACGCCGGTGGCCCGGGCGAGCTGCTGCTGTTCGTGGTGACTCGCACGGGCGAGGAGCTCGATGACGGCCTTCGGGCCCGGATTGCCGAGACGCTCCGGACCGAGCTCTCGCCCCGTCACGCACCCGACCGGATCCTCGGGGTGCCGGCCATCCCGCGCTCGCTCTCGGGCAAGAAGCTGGAGGTGCCCGTCAAGCGGATCCTGCTCGGCGCCCCCGTCGAGGCGACGGCTTCGCTCGACTCGCTCGCCGACCCGAACGCTCTCGAACCGTTCGAGGCCCTGGCACGGAGCCGCCTTGCGACGCCGACTCGCTGACCTCATCGGCCGGCGTGCCGCGACCCTCTGCCTCGCGCTGACCCTGTCCGGCTGCAGCGCGATCCTCGCGTCGCCGCCAGTCCCCGACCCGCAGCCCTTCCCCGGCATCGCCGGCGAGCTCGGGCGGGTTGGCATCGACGTCCAGACATGGACGTCCGGAGATTCCGGTTGCAACGACTCGACCCTGAACCCGACGGCGATCCGCTTCACCGCCAAGGGCCTCGACCAGTCGAACCCGATCACGCTCCGGATCTACATCTTCCGCGACCATGCGGCGTGGGATCGTCGGCTCGCGGACGTCGACGCGTGCTCGGGCGCCTGGGCCACCGACCCGTCGACCTTCGAGGTCATCCAGAGATCGCCCTATGTCGTGGCGGGTCAGGGTCCGTGGCCACCCCAGTTCGCTGCCGCCCTCCGCCAGGGGATCGAGGCGTCCGCGGGCAACGGCGGCTGACGACCGCGAGGAGACTGATGACCTCGTTCTGCGCGGCTCCGAGCGCCGCGCAGGTGGTGCGCGCACGCGCCACTCGTTCGTCCGGGTGCTCGACGCCGGACCGGACCCCGGACCGTCCGTTCGCGTCATGGTGCGCGGGACCAACGTCTAGCGGTCGGCGGAGCGTTCCCGACAGACGCTCCGGCCATGACCAGATCGACACGGAGCAACGGCCTGCCCAGGCTGGCAGCGCTCCTTTTCGCCCTGGCGCTGGCCACCGGCTGGGTCCAGTCGGGGCTCGCCTCCACGACGGTCGAAGCCGGCGGTGGCCAACCCGACGCCGCGCCGTTCGTCGCCGACACGAGGTTCGAGACGGCTCCCGTTTCGAACGTCGGCTGGCTGGCGGCGCTCCACGAGCAGCGCGACGACCTGCGGGCCGCCGCGGCGATCGCGGTCGAGCCGAAGCCGGCCTCGACGCCGGTCGTCAAGGCAGCGGCGGCCAAACCGCCGAAGCCGACCTACGCGGGCACGAATCGCTTCTGGATCCCTTCGCTCGGGATGAGCAACCACGTCTACTGGTTCGCGTGCACACGCAGCCGCGACCCGGACAACCTCATCTACCGCTGGGGCTGCGCCGGCGCCAACAACGTGTACATCCTCGGCCACGCGTACGGCGTCATGAAGCCGCTGCACGACGCGTACGTCCGTGGCGCGCTGCACGACGGCATGGTCGCGATCTACGCCGACGGCAAGGGCCACGTCCACTGGTACAAGGTGGTCTCGTGGCGGGTCGTCGATCCGTCCGAGGCGGCCTGGGCCATCGCCAGCCAGCCGGTCCCGTCGATGACGCTGCAGACCTGCGTCGGCAAGGACGGCCAATACCGGCTCAACGTTCGGTTGGTGCAGTACAAGGTCACCTGATCGCACCGCGGGGTCGGTCGCACCCTGCCTGGGTGGGTGCGACCGACCTCCCCGCCCAACCATCTCGCGCCGATGCCCGCGTCAGCGCCTGCGCGCTCGCGCTCACGCACGTTCGAAGTGCGCTCGCGCGAGTGCTCGGCGCCTCCTTGGCCTCGGACCCGATCCGGCCGGGCGGTTGCCGATTAGCCGATGCGGAGCCCGAGGATCTTCCGCGCGATCACCAGTCGTTGCACCTGGCTAGTCCCCTCGCCGATCTCCGTGAGCTTGGCGTCGCGTAGGTAGCGCTCGACCGGGTATTCGGTCACATAGCCATAGCCGCCGTGCACCTGGATCGCGGCGTTGGTAACGCGTGAGCTGACCTCTGACGCGAACAGCTTCGCCTGTGCGGCGGTGAGCGAGTAATCGCGCTCCTGGTCCTTGAGCCAGGCCGCCTTCCAGACCAGCGCTCGCGCGGCCTCGATCTCGGTCGCCATGTCCGCGATCATGAACGCGACGCCCTGGAAGCTCCCGATCGGCATGCCGAACTGCTGGCGGGTCTGGGCGTATGGCACGGCGGCGTCATAGGCGCCCTGGGCGATCCCGACCGCGAGGGCTCCGATCGAGATGCGGCCGCCGTCGAGGATCCGCAGGAACATCCGGAAGCCGTCGCCGCGCTCGCCAAGCAGATTCTCGGCCGGGAGGCGGCAGCGGTCGAAGGCGAGCTCGCCGGTCGCCGAGGCATGCAGCCCCAACTTGTCCTCGATCCGGACAACGCGGAAGCCAGATGTCTCGGCCGGGAGAATGAAGGCGGAGATCTCGGCGGCGCCGTCGTCGCGGCTGCCCGTCCGAGCCGTGATGACGTAGGTGCCCGCCTGGCCCGCGTTGGTGATGAAGCGCTTGTTGCCGTCGATCACCCACTCGCCGCCGGCGCCGTCCGTGTCGCCCTCGAGACGGGCCGTGGTGCGCGTCCCCCCGGCATCCGAACCGGCGCCGGGCTCCGTCAGCCCGTACGCACCGATGACCCGGCCGCCCGCCATGGGGACGAGGTAGCGGTCCTTCTGCTCCTTCGTGCCGGCGAGGTGCAGCGGGCCGCAGCCCAGGGACGTGTGGGCAGCGACGATGAGCCCGAGCGAACCCCAGACGCGTCCGATCTCCTCGACCGCGATCGCGTAGGCCAGGGTGTCCATCCCGGCGCCGCCCTCTTCCTCCGGGATCGGGATGCCGAGCCAGCCCATCTCGCCCAGCCGGCGGACGACGTCGACCGGGAAGCGGTGCTCGCGCTCGTGCTCGTCGATGACCGGCGCGACCTCCTTGAGCATGAAGTCGCGAATGGTCGAGCGGAGCAGCTGATGCTCCGACGGGAGGTCGAGGTCCATTCGGGCCGGAGCGTAGCAAGCGGTCATCGCGGCCGGGGTCATGGGCCGTCGGCGGCACCCCATTGACGGAAGGACATTCCTGCTACCGTCACGGCCATGCCCGAGGCAGGGTTGGCCGGCCTCGAAACCGGCGGCAGCTCGACTCCGCCCAACGGGGCGCGGAGGGATGCGAGCGCGGGCACGCCGTCTTCCCTCCGGCGGGCGATCCTGATCCACCTTCGGCAGGCCGGTCCGAGCTCGCCCGACGCGCTGGCGGCGTCGCTCGGCGCCAGCCGCACGGGCATCCTCCAGCAGCTGCACGCGCTCGAGGGAGCCGGCCTGGTAAGCCACGCCGCGGAGAAGCATGGCGTCGGGCGGCCTCGTCACGTCTACGACGTCACCGCCGACGCACAGGGCCTGTTCCCGACCGACTACGGCGGTTTTGCGTCGGGCCTCGTCAAGGCGATCGAGGCCGTCGGCGGCGAGGATCCGGTCGAGCAGGTGTTCGCAGCCCGGCGCCGCCAGAACGGCCACCGGGTTCGGCCCCGGAAGGGCGAGCCGCCCCCGGACGACGCATCGCTGGTGGCGAAGGTGAGGGCCCTCGCCGTGCTCCAGGACGAGGCCGGCTATCTCGCCGAGGCGGTCGTGGGACCGGACGGCGCGATCCGGCTGCGCGAGCACAACTGCGCGATCGACAAGATCGCTCGCCGGACGTCGGCCCCGTGCGACGCCGAGCTCGCCCTCTTCCGCGAGATCCTCGGCGAGAACGTGGTCCGCGAGACGCACATCGCGTCCGGCGACCGCTGCTGCAGCTACATCGTCGGCGCGCCCACGCCCGACCGAGCGGACTGACCGGTCGGGGCCCGCGCAGGCCGTTGGGATCCCCCACCACGAGACCGGCCCGGGATCAGGCCTCCTCGCGCTCGACGACCTCGCGAGGCGCCGGCCTGCGAGGAGTGAGCGACACGTCCGAGACGTTGGGTACGAACGATGCGGCCATGCCGGTCGCCATCGCCTGCTCCTGCTCCTCGACCGACAGGATGCCGAGGCGGCCAAGCGTCGTCAGCTCGTCGCGGATGTAGGTCTGGAGCATCTCCGGGCCGTCGGTGCTGATCGTTAACCGCACGCCATTGCCCCGAAATTGTTCCAAGATCCAGCGGAAACGGGCCCAGCCCGGAACAGCACGTGTGTTCAGGTTCGAGGGCGGGGAG
>CAYXVP010000160.1:0-5402 GCA_964468305.1 uncultured Anaerolinea sp.
GTGTACGTCGGCGGGGTGTATGCCGGCGTGCCTGCTGGCGCCTCGGGCGCCGGGTTCGCGGGCGTGTCCGCCGACGACGGCTCGGTCGGGGGTTCCTCGGTCATCTGGATCCCTCCAACCAAGGTGAAGCGAGCGACCTACAGCCTAACGCGCGCCATCGCCGAGAAGATGGGCGAGGTGCCGTTTTTCAGGCGACCAGCGACGCCGGCGGCAGGTCGGCGAGCACGCCGTCCGCACTCGGTTGCGGCAGTTCGGGCTCAACGCCACGTGCCGCCCGTTCCGCAACCTTCAGCTCGAGCAGCGTCCGCAGCGCGACCCGATCCGCCTCGAACATGCCCTCGAACATCGGGCGCATCTCGGCGATGATCGCCTGCTCACGCTCCGTCTCCGGCGGCGCGAAGCGCATGTGCACGATGGTGCCGCCCGGCGTCGGCTCCAGCTCGAGCGTGTTCACGAACGTGAGCGGCCCTCCGGGCGTCTGCATCGTCGAGCGAATCGTGACGTAGTCGAACGGTCGCCAGTCCAGGATCTGCTCGAGGATCTCGTCCGCCCCGTGCATGCAGTGGTTGGTCGCCCCGACTGCGCGCCGGTTGCCGGCGCCATCGGTGGTGACGCCGGTGACCCCGACCGACCAGGCCATCCGCCCGCCGGGCGTCGTGATCGCCTCCCATGCGAGCTGCGGCGGGGCGGTCGTCGGCAAGGCCGTCTCGAGCCCTGCGTCCTCAGGGCCGACCCGGACGCGCGCCCGGGCGTCCTCCTCCAGCCAGCGCCGCTCCAGGTCGTGGATCCAGCCGGGGACCTCGCCGACGACGTCGTAGGTCTCGACGTGCGCTCGCATCTGCAGCTCGGCGGGATCCAGGTGCATTGCCGTCGTACACGCATCGGTGAGCAGCGCGTAGGCGTTGCCGCCGACCACGTCCGCAGCCGTGTTCTTCAGCAGGCGGTGCACGACGATGACGTCGCGCCCGATGAGCTCGTCAAGGCCGGCCATCTGCTGCCGAACGACCGGCCCGACGTGGGCCACGAACTTGAGATTGAGGTCCGGGATGCGCAGGCACGCGTCGCACTCGCAGGAGGTCGCCTGGCGCACGTCGCGGCGCCGCCGGCGGAAGCCGAAGTAGCAGCGCTCGATCGTGTCGAGGAGGAGGGAGCCGTCGAGGTCGTCCTGGCCTGCCGCCATGAACGCCGCGTCGCCCTCGAGCTTGGCCAGGCGGAACGTCGGGCGCAGCGTGTTGACCACCGTGCCGATCAGATCGGCCAGGATGTCCTGGGCGTGGTCGAGCTCCACTTCGGCGAGGTAGCTCGTGTAGCCGGAGATGTCGGCGATCAGCAGGCAGTTGCGTTCGACGGGATTCACGATCGGCCTCCGACGATCATACGAAGCACCCGCACCGTGGATGATCGCGCGCTGGTGCGGCCCTAGGCGCCGAAGATCTGGGCGAGCTCGAAGGCAGCGGTCTCCTCGAGCTGGTTGTAGCGGCAGTCGGCCGGCTGCTTGTCGGGTCGCCAGCGCTGGAACGTCGTGGCGTGGCGGAACCGATCGCCCTGGAGGTGGTCGTAGGCGACCTCGGCGACGCGCTCGATGCGCAGTGCCTCCCACGACAGGTCCTTGCCCCGGTTCCAGCGCGACGTCGCGCCCGGCAGCCGCTGACCCGAGGCCTCCGCCGCTCCGAAGTCGGCCCACTCCGCCCACTCGCGCCACGGGTGGCCATCGAGGGCGCCTTCGCGCAGCGGCTCGAGCTCCTTCGCCAGCGCGGCGCGGCGGTCCCACGAGAAGGACGATGTCACGCCGACGTGGTGCAGCCTCCGGGCGTCGTCGAACAGGCCCAGCAGCAGCGAACCGACGTGGGTGCCCGGCCCGTTCTTGTGCCAGCGAAAGCCGGCGACCGCGCAGTCCGCGGTGCGCTGGTGCTTGACCTTGATCATCGCCCGTTTGCCGGGCTGGTAGGTGCCGTCGAGCCGCTTCGCGATCACGCCGTCGAGACCAGCACCCTCGAACCGGTCGAACCAGTCGATCGCGAGCGCGCGGTCCGTGGTCGCGGGAGTCAGGTGCATCGCCGGGTCGAGCTCGCCGGCGAGCTCGCGCTCCAGCAGCGCTCGCCGCTCGCCCTGTGGCGTCGCGCGCAGGTCGGCGTCGTCGAGGGCGAGCAGGTCCCAGGCGACGAACGAGGCGGGCGACTGCTCGGCGAGCATGCGCACCCGTGACTCAGCCGGATGGATCCGGAGCAGGAGCGCCTCGAACTGGAGGCCGCCGTCGCCGGCGATGACGACCTCGCCGTCGAGGATGGAGCGCCTCGGCAGGGAGGCCTTGATCGGAGCCTCGAGCTCGGGGAAGTAGCGGTTCAATGGCTTCAGGTCCCGCGACTGGATGTACGTGTCGTCCCCATCGCGGAAGACGAGCGCCCGGAAGCCGTCCCACTTCGGCTCGAAGAGCCAGCCATCGCCGTCGGGCAGGACGTCCGCCGGCTTGGCGAGCATCGGCTCGATCGGCGGGTCGAAGGGCAGCTTCACGCCGTCACGGTACCCGGGCGATCACGGGAACGCCGCGCGCACCGCGTCGAAGAGGCGGATGAGCAGGGGGGCCACCACGAGCCCGGGCAGGAAGTTCGCGAGCCGGACCTGCTTGATCTCGAGCAGCCGCAGGCCCACTCCCAGCAGGATGATCCCGGCCAGCGAGCTCAGGAGCAGGATCGTCACCGGGTCGAAGAAGCCGGCTAGCAGGAACGCGCCGAGGGCGATGCCGCCCTGGACGACGAGGATCGTGACGATCGAGAGGTACACGCCTGCGCCCAGCGCCGCGGCGAAGGCGACGCTGGCGACGCCGTCGAGCAGCGACTTCGTGGCGAGCAGGGTGATGTCGCCGCGGAGGCCGTTGTCGAGGCTGCCGAGGATGGTCAGCGGGCCGACGCAGAACACGATGCTCGTCGTCACGAATGCCTCGGCGACGCGCGACGGCTCCCCGCCGCTCGCCAGACGGTGCTCGAACCACCGGGCGAGCGCCTCGAGCCGATCGTGGAGGCGCAGCCACTCGCCGATCGCGACGCCGAGCAGCAGGCCGCCCAGCACCGCCAGCGAGTCCTCGGTGCGCGCCGACGGATCGGTGAACACACGAACGCCCATCGATATCGCCAGCACGAGCGCGAACATCCCGAGCGCGCTCGTGAGGCTCTCCTGGAGCCTCGGCGAGACCCGCCTCGACGCGACCAGCCCGATCGTCGTGCCGACCGCGACGGCGACGGCGTTGAGGACGGTGCCCGACAGGACATCGAGGATCATCGGCGCATGGTATGGGCCCTCTGTGCCGGAAACGACATCGCGCCGAGAGGCGGCCCACTACAGTTCGCGGGTGACCGAAAGCCTCGAGGACGCGCCCGAATCGACCAGCCGCTACGACACGATGGCCGAGGGCTATGCGCTCTATTGGGCACCGGTGATCCGACCCGCCGCCGTCCGCGTGCTGGACCTGATCGCCTCGACCCTGGACGCCCGGGACGAGGCCCGCATCCTCGACGTGGGTAGCGGCACGGGCTCGCTCGCGATCGCCGCGCTGCAGAGCTGGCCTCGCCATCGGGTGACCGGCGTGGACCCGGCGGGCGGCATGCTCGAGGTCGCCCGGCGCACCGCTGACGAGCAGCTCTCGCGGCACGCGGCCAGGCGCTTCCGCGCAGAGGTCGCGGCGGCCGAGCAGCTCCCGTTCGAGGACGCCAGCTTCGACCTCGCGGTCTCGTCGTTCGTCCTCCAGCTCGTGGAGGACCGGCCGGCGGCGCTGCGGGAGGTCCGCCGGGTGCTGCGCCCGGGCGGGACGTTCGCCTGGGTTGCCTGGGAGCGCACGGACCGCGCGTTCGAGCCGGACCGCATCGCCAACGAGATCCTCGACGAGGCGGGATTTGATCCGCCCGAGCCGGACAACCAGCCGGGCGATCTCGAGTCCGCGGCCGCCACGGAGCGAGAGATGCGCGAGGCAGGCTTCGTCGACGTCAGCGTCCGGAACGACGAACTCGCCCATGAGTGGGACGCCCGGGGCTACGTCGACTTCTTCACCGCTTTCGACGAGGCGAGCCTGTTCGACGACCTGGAGGACGACGAGCGCAGGCAGCTCACCAGCAAGCTGCGCGACCGGGTGTACCTGCTCACGCGGGAGCAGATGACGCTGCGCCTGCCGGTGCTCTACGTGGTGGGCCGGGCTCCGGGCTGAACCGGGAGCCGTACCACGAGGGGCTCAGCCCTCGTCGTCGCTCCCGCTCTCGCCGGCGGCCGTCTCGCCCTCGGCGCCCTCCTCGCCCTCGGCGCCCTCCTCGCCCTCGGCGGCCTCGGCCACGACCGGCTCCTCCTCGACGCGCGGCGGCAGCACCTTGGCCACGACCTCGGTCGGGTCCGTCAGCAGCGTCGCGTCGGCCGGGATGACCAGGTCGCTGACGTGGATCGCGTCGTCGAAGGTCGCCAGGGAGTCGATCGAGTAGCGGATGGACTCGGGCAGGTGATCCGGTAGCGCGCGGACCCGCACGTGATCGATGACGTGGAGCAGGGTCCCGCCGCCGTTCTCGACCGCCTCGGACTCGCCCTCCGAGATCAACGCGACGTCGACCGTCAACTCATCCGTCATGCGCACGACGTACAGGTCGACGTGGAGCGGCTTGCGGGTCACGCGGTGGAGCTGCACCTCGTGGACCAGCACCGGCGACGCGTTGCCGCCGTCGACCGACAGGTCGATCAGCGTGTTCGGGCCGACGTGGCGGCGCAGCGACTCGAACTCGTGGGTGTCGAGCGAGACGCTGTCCGAGGTGAGGCCCCGGCCGTACACGACCGCCGGCAGGCGGCCGTCGCGGCGCATGTACGCGACCTTCTTGCCGGTCACGGTGCGGTGCGCGGCTGCGAGCTTCGGTCGAGCAGGAGCGGCGGACATGCGGAACAGGGCCTCCGGAACGGGTCGGGCGCGTACGGTACCACGCCGGGGCCAACCGCCCGTGCAACGCGGGGCCAACGCCCGCCGGCCGAGCAACCCCGGCCCGGGCGAAGGCGGCCCGAGCGCGGAAGGCGAGCGCACTCGAACGTGCGTGAGCCGACGCACGCAGGGCAAACGCCCGCCCGGGCCGGGGGGCACGGCCGGGCAACCCGTACCATGGGCGCCCCATGGCCGCCACGATCCTGATCGTCGAGGACGAGTACGCGGTCGCACGCGGGATCCAGTACGCCCTGCAGCAGGAGGGCTACGAGGTCACGCTCGCGCGCTCCGGCGAGGAAGGGCTGGAGATTGCCACCCGATCCGCGCCGGACCTCGTCCTGCTAGACGTCCGCCTGCCGGGTATGGACGGGTTCGAGCTGCTGCGCAGGCTGCGCGCCGCCGGCCCGAAGTCACCAGTGCCGATGCCCCCGGCGCGCGGCACGGGCGTGGGACAACTCGA
>CAYXVP010000161.1:0-1370 GCA_964468305.1 uncultured Anaerolinea sp.
TCGAGTCGGCCACGGCCGTACGGCTGACCAGGCTGGCCTTCATCCCCTCGGTGCCCATCGAGACACCGTCCGATACCGAGATGGTGTTGAACTCCATCGGCGTGCCGCCGCCGGCGCGGATGCCCGCCTTCACGAACTCCGCCAGGCGCCGCTGGTTGAAGTTGCAGGGCATCGTCTCGATCCAGGTCGTGGCGACGCCCACGAGCGGCCGGGCGAGGTCGTCGTCGGTGAAGCCGATCGCCTTGAGCATCGCCCGCGCGGGCGCGCGATCGGGGCCGTCGGTCAGGGCGTGCGAATGGCGCTTTGCGCCGTCGGTCGGGCGGTCGTAGGGTAGCGGGCGGGCGCCGTTGCCATCGTTTGTGGCCATCGCCGAGAGTTTAGGCACCCTCGCGGACAGCGCTACGACGCCTCCCTCTCGGTAGTGAGCCAGGCCGCGACGAGGCCTCGCAACACGGGCAGGCTTACGGCGCCGGCGCCGAGCACGGTGTCGTGAAAGCGCTTGATGTCGAACCATGCGCCGAGGCGCGCCTCCGCCTCGCGCCGAAGGCGGGCGATCTCGAGCTGGCCCACCTTGTAGGCGAGGGCCTGCCCCGGCCAGACGATGTACCGATCGACCTCGTTGGCGATGTTGTTCTCGCCGAGGGCCGAGTGGCCCTTGAGGAAGTCGATCGCCTGCCGTCGGGTCCAACCCAGGGCGTGCATGCCCGTATCGACGACCAGCCGCCCGGCGCGCCACGCGTCGAATGACAGGATGCCGAAGCGATCCAGATCCGAGCTGTACAGGCCCATCTCGTCGGAGAGCCGCTCGGTGTACAGGCCCCAGCCCTCGGAGAACGCGGTCGAGCCGAGCATGCGCTGGAACGCGGGCAGGCCGGGCAGCTCCTGGGCGACGGCGATCTGGAGGTGGTGGCCCGGCACCGCCTCGTGGAAGGCGAGGGCCTCGGCCTCGTAGCGCGGCCGCGTCTCGGGCGCGTAGAGGTTGATGTAGTAGCGGCCGGGTCGGCTGCCGTCCATCGCCGGCCACGAGTAATAGGCGATCGTCTGGTGGACCTCGGAGTGGCTCGGGATCGGCACGACGACGCACGCCGCCGCCGGGATGCGCCCGAACCAATCGCCGACCGAGGCCTGTGCGCGCAGGAGCGAGCGTGTCGCCGTTTCGAAGACCTCCTCGGCGGTCTCGAACCGGAAGCGCCGGTCGTCGCGCAGCGCGGCAAGAGTCGAGTCGAGATCGCGCGTTCCGAGGACCCGCGCGCCAAGCCCCACGAACTCGGCCTCGCAGCGCCCGATCCCGGCCAGCCCGGACGCGTTGCGGTCCTGCGGCGCGAAGGCGAGCATGGGATGCACCCGGAGAAAGGGCCCGGAGGGGTCCG
>CAYXVP010000161.1:1380-5400 GCA_964468305.1 uncultured Anaerolinea sp.
GATGCTCTCGGCAATGTGCTGCGGCTGCTCTACACCGCCGGGCAGGTGCACGAGCCCTGGCTGATCTGCGGATCTCGCGACGGGGGCGATGTCCTGCTCCAGCGTCTCCCTATAGCGCCCGAAGGCGGGGATCGCGACGTCGGCGACCGCATCGAGCAGATCCGCTCTGAACGCCGACACGTCCCTCGCCGACCAGTCGTCGTGCGCGGCGGCCGCGGGCGCAGCGAGCTTCCACTCGTCCGGCGTCGTCCCATCCAGATTACGGAGGACCTCGAGCTGTCGCCGGACCGGCGTCACGACCGCGATCCGCCCGTCGGCCGATGCCTCGCGGAGACCGGCCCGCACCTGGTCCAGGTAGCGGCCCACGTCGCGCCAGCGGGCGACCAGCGCCCTGCCGTCAGCGGGCGTCCGGATCGACTGGTAGTCGACCAGGTCCAGGAGGCTCACCGCCGGCCCGCTGAGTGGATCCACGGTCCACTCGTACGTGCCCGTGCGCAGGGCATCCGCCTGGCCGCGAGCCTCGTCCACGAGCATCTGGCGGGTGACCCGTTCAGTGGCGTCGATCGCAGCGCCGTCGAGCGCCTCGGCGGCTGCGGCAATGTCGTCCAGCCAGCGGATCCGCTTGGACATCGCCTCGGGCGAGACGTCCTCGAGGCGGTCGTCGAAGCGTCGATCGCCGATGACGGTGGCCCAGGTGGGATAGGCCGCGAGGTAACCGTCCCAGAACCGATCGGCCAGCGAGCGCAGCTCTTCGCTCGCCGCGGCCGTGGCCGTGCGCGTCACACCCTCACCTCGCTACCCAGCGCCGAGCGCGCCTCGCGACCTGCGCGCTGGGCAATCTCTACCGGCCCCGAACCGATCCCGATCGTAGCGGCTAGCGGACGCAGGGACCGGACGAAACGGCGGACGTGCGCCCGATGGCAGGCCGGATCCGGTTCCACACGTCGATCGGTGAGAGGGCATAGCCGACCGACGGGTCTGCCTTCGACTCGGCGAACACGACGCCACCCACCGCGCCGCTCTCGAGGACGAGCGGGCCGCCGCTGTCGCCGGGCCGAACGATCGATCGCAGCTCGATGATCCGGCGCGTCACCCGGCTCTTGCCGGTGACGCTGAGACCCTGGGCGTAGTAGGCCGCCGCGACGGTCGCCGGCTCCACCGTCTCGTTGCCGCCGCCCGGGTAGCCGATCGCCGCCGCCAGCGCGCCGCGGCCCGGCTCCGTCGAGGTGAACGCCAGCGGCGCGGTGCGCAGCCCATCGGTGTGGAGCAGCGCGATGTCGAGGTCGAGGTCCAGCAGGACGACGGTCGCGGCAAGCGAGTCGTGGGACGTCTGCACGAGGACGCTCTTCGCACCGGTGACGACGTGGGCGTTGGTCACGAGGTAATTCGGCGCGATCACGAACGACGAGCCGCTGGAACGCTGGTCGCAGCCGTCGGCCTGGACACGGAGCACGGATGGCGCCGCCGCCCCGCCGATCTGCCGAGCGAGCGCGTTCGACGGGAGATCGATGTCGGGAGCCGGCAGCTGCTCGAGGCCGATGAAGACGTTGGGCAGCCCGCTGTCGTCGAGGATCTGACCGAGCTCGAGCACGATCTCCGTGGGCGGCGGGAGCACCGAGTCGACCGCGCGAAGGGCGATCGAGCGCTGCGCCAGCTGGGCAAGGTTCGGGAACGGGCCGGAGGCGATCACGCCGCCCGCGAGCCACAGGATGAGCACGGCCTGGGCCGCGCCGACGAGCGCACCGCCGACGCGATCCAGCGCACCGAGCAGGCCGCTGCCGAGCGCCTGGGACGCCGCGCGCCCGAACGAAGCGCCGAACGCCTCGCCGACGCCGACGAGTCCCAACAGCGTCGACAGGACGATGACGGCGCGGACTCCCGCGGGCAGGCTATCGAGGAGGGGTGTGACCGCGGGCAGGATCGCGAGCCCGGTGAGCGCCGCCACGGCCGCCCCCAGCAGCCCGAGGAGCTGGGGCAGTGCCCCGGACCGAACGCCGAGGACGATCGCGAGGATGAGCATCACGATCGCGACGAAGTCGAGGGGGTTCACCGCCGGGATCGTGCCACAGCGCGCGACCGGGGGCGTCTCAGACGACCGCCAACGGTTCGGGAAGGCGCCGCGCGTGCATCACAGATCCGCCGGTGTCAGCTGGCCGGCGACACCTCGAGGGTGATGGCGGGAGCGTCGCCCTGGGCACCGATCGTCCAGGTGCCGGCGGCCAGGACGCCGAGGTCGACCGCGGTCTCCTTGAGCTGGGCGATGTCGATGCAGGCCACATCCCCGGGCCCGGAGCCCTCGATCACGATCAGCTTGATCGTCCAGTCCGCGGAGTCCTTCTCGACGTGGACGGAGTCGAGGGCGGCGCATGGGGCCACACCGCTCCACCAGCGAAGCTCGGCCGTGACGTCGGTCGCGCCGGCGGTCGCCCGGACGAGCTGCACGTTCACGGGATGCTGGTTGATCAGGCCGGTTGTCGGGCTGACGAACGTCGCCGGGCCAAGGATCGGGTCGATGCCGCCACCCGGATTGCCGATTCCGCCCGGAGGCGGGGCGCCACCCAGGTTACCGCCTGTGCCGCTCCCGACACCGCCCGGTCCGGGGACTTCCGTGGGCGTTGGCTCCGGGGTGGGAGCGGGCGTTGGACCTGCCGCGCCGGTGCACGCTGCGAGGATCAGGACGATCGGCACCAGAGGGAAGGTTCGGCGGGTCGGCATGGCCGCGCAGGCGCCGCGACTCGGGCTCAGGTTCCTGCCGGCGCCCGCGTGTCGATCGGGGCCGGATGCACCGCCTCCCAGGCCTCGATCGCGGGCGCCCTGTCGAGCAGATAGCCCATCTCGTCCGTGCCCTGGAGCAGCATGATCTTGGAGAATGGGTCGACGTCGAACGGCAGGTCCTCATCACCCGGGAGGTGGACCACCTGGGCCTCCAGGTCGACGATGAGTTCGACATCGGGGTCCTTCGCCACCATCTCGAAGAGCTGTCGCAGGCGCTCAGGCTCGACGATGATCGGCAGCAGGCCGTTCTTCAATGAGTTGCCTCGGAAGATGTCCGCGCAGCTCGTCGTGATCACGGCCTGGATCCCCCAGGCGACCAGTGCCCACGGTGCGTGCTCGCGCGACGAGCCACAGCCGAAGTTGTCGCCGGCGAGCAGGATTCTGCGGCCGGACATCTGCGGCTCGTCGAGGACGAACGTTGGCTCCTTGAGCCCGCCATCCGCCTCGAAGCGCCAGTCGTGGAACAGGGCATCGGCGAGGCCCGCCTTGTCGGTGATTTTCAGGTAGCGGGCGGGCACGATCTGGTCGGTGTCCACGTTCTCCGCGGCCAGCGGGATCACGGCGCTCGCGAAGCGCGTGTACGGCTGGTCAGGCATCAGCGTCCGCCCACGGCGGCGAGGGTCTCGATGCCCGGCAGGAGGCGTGGGTCGGCGATGGCGCCGGCCACCGCGGACGCCGCCGCGGTCAGCGGGGAGGCGAGGAACGTCCGGCCACCCTTGCCCTGGCGGCCCTCGAAGTTGCGGTTCGACGTGCTGACCGCGTACTGGCCCGGCGAGAGCTGGTCGCCGTTCATGGCGATGCACATCGAGCAGCCAGCTTCGCGCCAGTCGGCGCCTGCGGCGCGGAAGACCTCGTGCAGGCCCTCACGCTCGGCCTCGCGCTTCACCTCGTCCGAGCCGGGCACGACCATCATCCGGACGCCGTCGGCGACCCGCCGGCCCTTGAGCGCGGCGGCGGCGAGGCGGAGGTCGCTGATGCGGCCATTGGTGCACGAGCCAATGAACACGACGTCGACCTTCTGGCCGAGCAGCGGCTGCCCGGGCCGAAGGTCCATATACGCCAGCGCCTGCTCCAGGCCCCGCCGGCCAGCGTCGTCCGGGGCCGCCGCGGGGTCGGGAACCCGCGCCGAGATCGGCAGGCCCATGCCGGGGTTCGTGCCATAGGTGACCATCGGCTCGAGAGCGCTGGCGTCGATGTTCACGGACCGATCGAACGACGCGCCCTCGTCGGTGGGCAGCTCGCGCC
>CAYXVP010000162.1:0-5366 GCA_964468305.1 uncultured Anaerolinea sp.
CGGCTGCGCGCTTCGCCACGGCTGCCGTGAACTCCGAGGTGGTCGCCGTGCCCCGGTTCACGGTCGACGGCCAGCCGGTGCGCAGCCCGGACATCCGGGCCGCCATCGCCGCCGGCGACCTGGCGCGAGCGGAGCGGCTGCTCGGACGCCGCGTCACCGTGGTCGGGACGGTCGGGCGGGCGGGGCGTGCCGCCACGGAGCTCGAGTTCGGCCTCCCCGTCGCCCTGCCGCCGCCGGGCCGCTACGAGGCGTTCGTCGAGACGGCCGGTGGGGTTCGTCGATCACGCGACCTCGAGCTCGACGACGGCCGCGTCTCGATCAGGCCGGCCGTCCCCGTTCGAACGGGCGCTCGCCTCGGAGTCGAGCTCGTTGGGATCGCGTCTGGTAACATCCGCCGGTCATAGTTCAAGAAGTGGAAGTTTCAACGTAGTTTTGTTCGTGTCGGAGGACCGAGTGCCGCTCGCGCCCGAGGGGAAGCAGGAGATCATCACCGAGTACGCCGTCACCGACGGCGACACCGGCTCACCGGAGGTCCAGATCGCGCTCTTGACCGAGCGCATCAAGGCCCTGACGGACCATCTCCGCAGCTTTCCGAAGGACAATCATTCGCGTCGCGGCCTCCTCAAGCTCGTCGGCCAGCGCCGTCGCCTTCTCGCGTACCTGCTGAAGAAGGACAACGCCCGCTACCGCGCCGTCATCGGACGGCTCGGACTCCGCCGCTAGTCAGCCACCGCCCCGGTCCGGACAGGGCCGGGGGAGTGAAGGAACAGCGTCGGACCGGCTCGCCGCCAGGTAGGACCCTCTGCACGGCAGAGAGGATTTGCACCCAGTGCCACAGGTCTTCGAGACCCAGTTCGGTGGTCGAACGCTGACCATCGAGACCGGCCGGCTTGCGCTGCTCGCCGGCGGTTCCGTCACTGTCCGGTACGGCGACACGATGCGCCCCGGGACGGCCACGCGCGCCGACCCCAGGCCCGGCCTCGACTCCTTCCCGCTCACGGTCGACTTCGGGGAGCGAATGTATGCCGCGGGCAAGATCCCGGGCGGCTTCAGCAAGCGCGAGTCGCGCCCGTCCGAGGCGGCCATCCTGGCCGCGCGCCTCACCGACCGGCCGATCCGGCCGTTGTTCCCGGAGGGCTACAAGGACGATGTCCAGATCGTCCTGACCGTCCTGTCGACTGACCAGGAGAACGATCCCGACGTCATCGGCACCGTCGCCGCGTCGGCTGCGCTGACCATCAGCGAGATCCCGTTCCTCGGCCCGGTCGGGGCGGTCCGGGTGGGTCGCATCGACGGTGAGTTCGTCATCAACCCGACGTACAGCCAGCTCGAGCACTCGGAGCTCGATCTCATCGTCTCCGGGACCCGCGACGCGATCATGATGGTCGAGGCCGGAGCCAAGATCCTGCCCGAGGCCGTCATGGCCGAGGCGATCCTGTTCGGGCATCGTGCGATCCAGCCGCTGATCGACCTCCAGGTGCAGCTCCACGAGGCCGTCGGCAAGCCCAAGAAGCTGGGCTTCATCGAGCCGGGCACCGACTCGGTCCTCGAGTTCGTGCACGCGATCGAGACCGGCCGCGACCTCGTCGTCATCGACGTCGAGACGACCGGCATCGACACCGGCCTGGCCGACCTCGTCGAGGTCGCCGCGGTGAAGATCAAGAAGGGCAAGGTCGCCGACTCCTGGTCGACGCTGGTCAAGCCGGCGCGGCCGATCGTCGGCAACCAGATGCACGGCATCACCGACGCCGACGTCGCCGACGCCCCGTCGGCGAAGCAGGCCGTGGAGAAGCTGTTCGACTGGGCGGGCGATTCGACCATCGTCGGCCACAACGTCGGCTTCGACCTTGGCTTCCTCTCGGCGGCGCTCGACGGCTTCGAGTTCACGCCGGGTTCGTACTTCGACACGCTCGTGCTCGCCCGCGAGGGCTACCCGACCGGACCCGACGCCTACAAGCTCGGCGACCTGTCGCGGTTCTTCGGCATCGAGCTCCAGTCCAACCACCGCGCGCTGCCGGACGCCGAGGCGACCGCCCAGCTCGTGCTCAAGCTCGCCGCCGACATCCCGGCGCGGGTCCAGGCGCTCAAGGACGGCGTCGCCGACAGCATCCGGGCCCAAAAGTCCGACAAGGACGTGGCTGCGGCGAAGCTGGAGGCGACCCGTCGCGCCGCGCGCGTCTCGAAGAGCCTCTTTGGGCTCATTCACAAGAAGACCGTCCGCAAGGTCGTCCTCGAAGAGGGCACCCGGATGGACGGCCGCGGCCTCGACGACCTGCGACCGATCTCGGTGGAGGTCGGGGTGCTGCCGCGGGCTCACGGCTCGGGCCTGTTCACCCGCGGCCAGACCCAGGCGCTGACGATCGCCACCCTCGGCCCGTCATCGGACGTGCAGCGGATCGATACGATCAGCCCCGAGACCGAGAAGCGCTACATCCACCACTACAACATGCCCCCCTACAGCACCGGTGAGAACAAGCCGATGCGCGGGCCGGGCCGGCGTGAGATCGGCCACGGTAACCTGGCCGAGCGGGCGCTGTACCCGGTCCTGCCGAGCGCCGAGGAGTTCCCGTACGTCATCCGCCTCGTGTCTGAGTGCGTGACCTCGAACGGCTCGACATCGATGGCCTCCACGTGCGGCTCGACCCTCGCCCTGATGGACGCGGGCGTGCCGATCACCGCACCGGTGGCGGGCGCGGCGATGGGCCTCGTCATGGACCCGGACGGGAAGTTCGCCGTCCTCACCGACATCCTCGGCAAGGAGGATGCGTTCGGCGACATGGACTTCAAGGTGACCGGTACCCGCGACGGCGTTACGGCGCTGCAGATGGACATCAAGATCCGGGGCATCAACGAGGCCGTCATCCGCAAGGGTCTCGAGCAAGCCCACACGGCCCGCATGACCATCCTCGACAAGATGCTGGAGGTGCTTCCCGAGGCGCGGACGGAGATGTCCGAGTTCGCCCCGCGGATCATCACCATCAAGATCAACCCCGAGAAGATCCGCGACATCATTGGCAAGGGCGGCTCCATGATCCGCAAGATCCAGGAGGAGACCGGCACCGAGATCAATGTCGAGGACGACGGCTCAGTCGAGATCGCGGCGGTGAGCGGCGAGAACTCGCGCAAGGCCATCCAGTGGATCGAGAGCCTGACCCGCGAGGTCGAGGTCGGTGCGCTGTACCTCGGCAAGGTGACCCGGATCATGGGCTTCGGCGCCTTCGTCGAGATCCTGCCCGGCAAGGAGGGCCTCGTCCGCATCGGCGAGCTGGCGGACTACCACGTCCCGACGGTCGAGGACGTGGTCAGCGTCGGCGACGAGGTGATGGTCGTGGTGATCGAGATCGATCGCCAGGGCCGGATCAACCTGTCGCGCAAGGCGGCCATGCAGCGTCACCTGGCGAAGGAGCCGGTGGGCGTCGGCGAGGGCTGACGCGCGCTCGCGCGCCCTTGGGCGGTCCGCACAAGATCGAGACCCCGGCCTCGCCGGGGTCTCGTGATTCCCCTCGGCTATACTCCCGCACGTGCCCGCTTGATCCTGAGTCCCTGCGGAGCCATGCCCGGAGCGTCGCCGGATGAGTCAGCCCGACCCCCTCATCGTTGCCATCGTTGGCGCCACAGGCGTCGTCGGTCGGACCATGGTCACGGTGCTCGGCGAGCGCGACTTTCCGGTCCGCGAGCTGCGGCTCCTGGCGTCGGAGCGCTCGGCGGGGCGCACGATTGACGTCCGTGGCCGCTCGATCGAGATCCAGGAGGCCGTCGGCGAGGCGTTCGACGGCGTCGACATCGCGCTGTTCAGCGCCGGGGCCGACATCTCGCGGGACCTCGCGCCGCAGGCGGTCGCGCGCGGCGCCACGGTGATCGACAACTCGAACGCGTGGCGCATGGACCCGAACGTGCCGCTCGTGGTCAGCCAGGTGAACGCCGACGACCTGGCCTGGCACGAGGGCATCATCGCCAACCCGAATTGCTCGACGATGCAGCTCGTGCCGGTCCTCATGGCCCTCCGCGACAGCGCCGGTATCGAGCGGGTCGTGGTCGATACCTATCAGTCCGTCTCGGGGACCGGTGCCGAGGCCATCGCCGAGCTCGAGGGCCAGATCCGGGCGCACGTCGCCGGCGAGCCGAAGCAGGCCGGCGTGTACCCGCACCCGATCGCGTTCAACGCCCTGCCCGAGATCGACGTCTTCCTCGAGAACGGCTATACGAGGGAGGAGTGGAAGGTCGTCTCGGAGAGCCGCAAGATCCTGCACATGCCTGACCTGCGGATCTCGTGCACGGCGGTGCGGATTCCGGTGTTCGTGGCCCACTCCGAGGCGGTCCACGTCGAGACCCGCGAGCCGATCACACCCGAGCGAGCGCGGCGGCTGTTCGGCGAGGTCGACGGCGTCGTCGTCAACGACGATCCGGCCGCGCATGCGTACCCGCTCGCGAGCGACGCGGCAGGGCGCGACGAGATCTTCGTCGGCCGGGTGCGCCAGGACCCATCCATCCCCGGCGATCGAGGCCTCGCGTTCTGGGTCGTCTCCGACAACCTGCGCAAGGGCGCGGCCACGAACGCGGTCGAGATCGCCGAGCTGCTGATCGAGCGCGGCTGGGCGGGGCCCCGATCACGGCGCGAGGCCATCGAGGCGCCCGCGTGACGGCGGGCGAGGCAACCGTCGAGGCGACCACGACCGCGACGACGACCGAGCAGCGGCAAGCCGCGCTCGAGGCGATCGCGGCCGAGGTGCGCGGCTGCACGCGCTGCAAGCTCGCGACGGGCCGGACCAACGCGGTGCCGGGAGAGGGCCACCCGGACACCGAGGTGCTCTTCGTGGGCGAGGGCCCGGGTCAGACCGAGGACGCGCAGGGCCGCCCGTTCGTTGGCCGCGCAGGCGAGCTCCTGGTGCGTCTGCTCGCCTCGATCGGCTGGCGGCGCCAGGAGGTGTTCATCACCAACATCGTCAAGTGCCGGCCACCTGGCAACCGCGACCCGGAGCCGGACGAGATCGCCGCATGCGCCCCGTACCTGCAGCGCCAGCTGGAGGTGCTCGATCCCGCGGTCGTCGTGACACTCGGCCGCTTCTCGATGGCGCACTTCCGGCCCGGTGAGCGGATCACACAGATCCACGGCACCCGGGCACCCGCGCCGGCCGCGACCGGCGCGCGCGATGCGCTCGCCTACGCGCTGTTCCACCCGGCCGCCGCGCTGCGCAGCCTGGACGTCGAGCGCCAGAGCTACGAGGACATCGCCGGGCTGCCGCGGGTCCTCACCGAGGCACGCGCACGTCGCGTCACCGCCGCTCGCGCCCGCCCAGCCGCGGACGCGACCAGGGCGACGACGAACCCCGAGCCCGAACCCGGCGACGACGCGCCAACCCTCTTTT
>CAYXVP010000163.1:0-5339 GCA_964468305.1 uncultured Anaerolinea sp.
ACTTCCGCACCGCTCTGGGCGACGCCGGCGAAGCGGTCACGCGGATGCGGCCACCGCCCAGGAGCCGGCTGAGCCAGCCGGCGCCCGCGCCCCACATCGGCTCGACCAGGACGGCGACGTCGGCAGCCTTGAGGGCATCGAGGTCGACCGTCCGACGGACGTACCGCTCGTAGCCCTCGTACGGGTCGTATCGCTCGACGAGGCCGGCCGCCTCCGCGTCCGCGAACGGCCGCCGCTCGATGGGCGCGCCCGCAGCGATCCCGGCCTCGATGACAGCGAGCATGTCCGGGCCGCCCGCGGAGCCCTGGGGCGACTTGACCTTGAATCCGTTGTCCGTCCACGGGTTGTGGCTGGCGGTGATCACGACGCCCGCCGCCGCGCCGCGCTCGACGACCTCGTAGGAGCTCATCTGGGTGGGAACGGCGCGCGAGGCGAACGCGACGGGAATGTCGTGGGCGAGGATCACCTCGGCCGCAGCCTGGGCGAAGTGCTCCGAGGCGAAGCGCCGGTCGTAGGCGATCACGACGCCCTTCGACTGCTCGTCCTTCCCTGCCACGTAGCGCGCGACGCCGTCGGCGCAGCGCCGCACGTTGTCGAACGTGAAGTCCTCGGCGATGCGCGCGCGCCAGCCGTCGGTCCCGAAGACGATCGGCGACTTGACGGCGACGTCGGTCACCGGCGGCATGCTCGGAGCGTCACTGCCGTTCCTCCCATTCGGCGACCCTTCTGATCAGGGCATCGACCGGCTCGCGGCGGACGGCGGCCCCGCTCAGGAGCGCAACCGGGCTCTGGGCGAGGATATCGCGCGGCCCCGCGCTCACCGCCAGCGCGCCTCCCTGGCGCTCGATGACCAGGTCGGTCTCGTCGGCGTGCGCCGCCTCGTTCGGTGGGACGACCCGACCGGTGCCCTGCCCGCCGACAGCGGCGACGAGCTGCGTCCAATTGCCGAGGTCGCTCCAGCCGACGTCCATGGCGGCCATCGCGACGCGGCGGTCGCTCGCGGCGCCCTCCATGACCGCTCTGTCGATGGACAGCGGCCGCAGGCGGTCGTAGGCGGCCTGGAGTCCCGTCTCGCTGCCGACGACCGTGCCGATCATGGTCATCAAGCCCGTGTAGCGCTCGATCGCGTCACGGATCGCGCGCCGCTGCCACAGGAAGATGCCGGCGTTCCAGGCGACGCCGAGCTGCGCGTACAGCTGGCCGGCGCGCTCGTGGTTCGGCTTCTCCTCGAAGCCCTGGAGGGGGTACGCCTTGATCCCGTCGACCGTTGCTCCGGCGTCGTAGTTCGGAATCAGATAGCCGTACTCGGTGGCCGGCTGGCGCGGCCGGATGCCGAGCGTCATGAGCGGGGCATCCAGGTCGAAGGCACCGTCGCGGGCGATCCGCGCCGCGGCCTTGATCACGTTGCGGTAGGCGGCATCCCGATCGGGCTCGATCCAGGCGTCGGCGGGCAACACCAGCATCACGTCGGCTGGGTCGCGATCGAACTTGAGCGTCGCGAGCGCGATGGCCGCGGCGGTGTTGCGCCCGATCGGCTCGGCGATCACGCGGACGCCCGGGAGCTGCTCGCGGACCATCGGCCCGTAGCGGCGCTCCGTGACGACGGCGACGTCGTCGGGGGCGAGGCCCAGCTCCGAATGACCGACGATCCGGTCCACCGTCCGCTGCAGGAGCGAGCGCTCGCCAAGCAGTGGCAGGAACGGCTTGGGCGTCTCCGGCCGGCTCAGGGGCCACAGCCGGGTCCCGCCGCCGCCGGCCATGATCACCGCGTACACGGGCGCTCCGCGTCGCTGGGCACTGCGCGCATCGCGGACATGCTATCGGGGCGGGGCTGGCCGCGGCTCAGGACCGCGCGCGGTACCCGGACGGGGAGGCTGCCTCGATCAAGCCGATGCGGCTCAGTACGAGGGCGGGGTGATGCAGAACAGGACGCGCGCGAGCCCGGGTCCCGGGTTGGTGTTCCGATGCGGCACGCGCGACGAGTGGGTCACGGCGTCGCCGGCCTCCAGTCGGTAGTGCTCGGGGCCGACCCACAGGTCGAGTGAGCCCTCGAGGACCACGACGACCTCCTCGTCGGAGTCGTGGGTGTAGGCCTCGTCGCCGGTGCCGCCGCTTGGCTGGATCGTCGAGTAGATGACCTGCAGGCGCCCGTCGGTGCCACGCGTGAGGAACTCGTCGACTGCGCCGAGGCCCTGGTACACGATCTTGCGACGATCGCCGACCCGCACGACCGTGCCCACGCTCCCATCGGCGGCAAAGAGCTCGGCGATGTTCGTGTCGAGGGCGCGCGCAATACGCTGCACGGACGCGATCGACGGCGAAGCGACCCCCCGTTCGACCTGGGACAGGAAGCTCTCCGTCACGGCCGCCTGGGCGGCGAGCTCGCGAAGGGTTGCGCGGCGGGCCAGGCGGCGGGTCCGGATGCGCCCGCCGAGGTCGACCTCCAGCGTGGCGGTCGAGCCCGTCGCCCCCGTGCTGCCGATCGTGCCGGTTCGCGCTTCCGTGGCCATCGTCCCTGAAGTATAGCTTCAGAAACCGTTGACGAACCACCCCCGAAATCCCTAGCATGTTGCAATCGGCTGAAGTGCCACTGCAGCAGCCCCTGCACGCGGTGCGCACGTCGGCCGGACGCGAGGAGGAGAGATGCACCCCCGGCCTTTCCCGTCCACGATGCGGGCGGCGTTCGTGCTGTCCATCGCCGCGATCGTCGCGGCCTGCGGTGGCGGCGGCGCGAGCCTGTCGCCGACCACCGGCCCGACGACGGCCGTCACCGAGGCGCCGCCGACTCCGACCCCCACGGAGGTCCCGCCGGACCAGGTCACCGGCTCGCTGACGGTGCTCGAGTGGCCGGGCTACGAGACCGCCGACTTCTGGCGCGACTTTGGCAACAAATACAAGAACGTCAACGTGTCGTTCCAGTTCGGCAGCACGGACGCGGAGATCTACGGCCACATGAAGGCCAACCCGGAGCAGTACGACCTGTTCCACCAGTACACGGGCTGGCTCCAGTTCGACGTCGACGAGGGTCTCGCGATGGAGATCGACACGTCGAGGCTCAAGAACTGGGACAAGGTCCCCGACGCGTTCAAGGCGATCGGCCAGGTCAACGGCAAGCAGTACTTCGTGCCGTGGGACTGGGGCTTCTCGTCGATCCTGTACCGGACCGACAAGATCCCCAACGTCGACAGCTGGGATGTCCTGTTCAACCCCCAGTACAAGGGCCACCTGTCGATGTGGGACGACGGTCCCGGTGCCGTCACGGTCTCGGCCTATGTCCACGGCTACGACGAGACCAACATCACCGACGACCAGCTCACCGCGATCAAGGCCGAGTGGATCGCCCAGGCCAAGCTCAACAAGACCTACTGGACCGCGCCGTCCGACCTCGAGGCGCTGATGAACTCGGGCGGCGTCTGGGCCGGCTACGCGTGGCAGGGCAGCTACGCCGTGACCAGGGGCGCCGGCACCCCGGTCGCCTACGCGAACCCGAAAGAAGGCCGGAACTCGTGGGTCGGGCTGTACGGCATCAGCTCGCAGTCGAAGAACCTGGACCTGGACTACCGCTTCCTCGATGAGAAGCTCGGCCTGCTCACCAACCAGAACCTCGTCAACCTGTACTACTACGGCTCGGCGCGGCAGGACGTCATGGACGGCCTGAAGGACCCGGCCCAGGCCGCGACCTACGGCGGCGCCGAGACGCAGGCGCTGCTCAAGGACACCTTCTCGATCGACGACCCGTCGATCCTGCAGCACACCAACTTCACGCCGAACCTCACGTCCGCCCAGCGCGACGCGTGGACGGCGATGTGGACGGAGGTCAAGGCGTCCCAGTGAACGCGGCCGACCGCGCGCGAGCTGCGCACGGCTCTCCCGCATGACCACCGCCACCGAACGTCTGCCAGCCGGCGCGGGTCGCTCGTCCGACCCGCGCCGCGGCACGTTCTGGGTGCTCTCGCTGCCGTCGGCAATCGCCCTCGGGCTGTTCCTGATCGTGCCGATCCTGATGATGATCGCGCTCAGCTTCCGCGCGGACCTGAGCGGCCAGCTCCTCGCGCCGTTCGCGCCGACGCTCAAGCAGTACGCCAAGGTCTTCGACACCGGCAGCTACTGGAACCTGCTGGGCATCTCGACGCTGATGGCATTCGGCGTCGCGCTCGTCGCCACCGTGGCGGCCTATCCGCTCGCGTATTTCCTCGCGTTTCGGGCCGGGAAGCGCGCCGGCCTGTACCTGATCCTGCTCCTCGTCCCGTTCTGGACCAGCTACCTGCTGCGCGTGATGGCCTGGCGGCTGATGCTCGACTCGTCGGGTGTCATCAACTCGATCCTGATCGGGCTCGGGCTGACGAAGGACCCGCTCGACCTGCTCTACAACCGGGGCGCGGTCGTCGTCACCCTGATCTACGTCTGGATCCCGTTCGCGATGCTGCCGATCCTCGCCGCGATGGGCCGTATCGACGTCCGCCTCCATGACGCCGCGGCCGACCTGTACGCCACGCCCTGGCAGCAGCTCGTCCGGATCACGCTGCCGCTGAGCCTGCCGGGGATCATCGCCGCGTTCTTCATCGTGTTCATCCCCACGGTCGGCGAGTACGTCACGCCACTGCTCGTCGGCGGCACCGGCGGGTCGATGTACGGGAACATCGTCCAGGCCTTCTTCGTGCAGGCCGCGAACTGGCCGCTGGGCGCGGCACTGTCGGTGATCATGCTGGCGACGACCCTGCTCCTCGTCGTCGTCGGGCTGCGGATCGTGCAGCCGCGCCGGCTGATCGGCCAGTGACCGCGGCGACCACGCCCATCGCGACGCCGCGGGCACCGTCCGCGCCCGGGCGCTTCCGGCGTGGCGGCACCTCGCATGGCCTCCGCGGCTACTACTGGCTGATGCTCGCGCTGCTGTACCTGCCGATCGTCCTGTTGTTCATCTTCTCGTTCAACGCCAACACGATCCTGTCGTTCCCGCTCAAGGGCTTCACCCTCGAGTGGTTCCAGAAGCTGTTCCAGTCTCCGAACCTTCTCGCCGCCGTCGGGCGGAGCGTGATCGTCGCGCTGGGCGCGAGCGCGATCGCGACGGCGCTGGGGACGAGCATCGCGCTGCTCCTGAGCCGCTTCGACTTCCGGGGCAAGGGCACGCTCACCAGCCTCGCGATCCTGCCCCTGCTCGTGCCCTACTTCGTCCTCGCCGTCGCCTTGTTGATCCTGTTCCGGGTCTTCGGCGTGCCGCTCGGCCTGCCGACGATCGCCATCGGCCACGCGGTCGTCGCGCTGCCGTACACGACGCTGATCGTCCTGGCGCGCCTGCTCGGGTTCGACCGGCAGCTCGAGGAAGCGGCGATGGACCTCGG
>CAYXVP010000164.1:0-5327 GCA_964468305.1 uncultured Anaerolinea sp.
CAGGATGTAGACGAGGGCAACGAGGCCGCCCCCGCCGCGGTCGCGATCGCCGCCGCCGCGGCGCCCGCCACCCCAGAACGTGAAGCGCAGGAAGAAGTCGGCGAGAAGGGCGATCGAGCCGACGAGCACCGCGACGAGCAGCCCGAAACGGATGTCGAAGTTGCGGACGTGCGAGAGCTCGTGACCCATCACGCCCTGGAGCTCCTCTCGGTCGAGCTTCTGGAGCAGGCCCGTGGTGATCGCCACGGAGGCGTGATTCGGATCACGGCCCGTCGCGAAGGCGTTCGGGGCGGTGTCGTCGATGAGGTAGACCTTCGGCATCGGGACGCCGGCCGCGAGCGCCATCTCCTGGACGACGTTCATCAGCTGCGGGGCCGACTGCTGCGAGACCTGGCGCGCCCCCGATGTCGCCAGCACGAGCTGGTCGCCGGCGAAGTACGAGCCGACGGAGAGGAGCATCGCCAGCACGATCGCGCCCGTGGTGACGCCGAAGGCGCCTGCGACGGCGCCGGTGGTGCCGTAGCCGATCGCGAAGCCGAGGGCGGCCAGGACGAGCGTGACCAGGATGATGAGCAGCACCGAGTTGCGTCGGTTCTCCGACTGCTCGGCCGCGAAGGTCAGGCGAGTCTGCATCGATGCCCGCGCCGAAACGGCGCCGTGTCCGGGGCTCTCGACCTCAGCTCAGGCTGAGATCGACGGTCGGGACCGCGGCTGCCTCCGGCTCGGCCTCGAAGAACTCGCGCTTGGTGAACCCAAATGCCCCGGCAAGGAGGACGTTCGGGAAGACCTGGATGGCGTTGTTGAAGTCGAGGACGCTGGCGTTGTAGTGCTGGCGGCTGAACGAGATCTGGTTCTCGGTCGTCGTGACCTCTTCCTGGAGCGAGAGGACGTTCTGGTTGGCCTTCAGGTCCGGGTAGTTCTCGACGACGGCGAACAGCGACCGCAGCGTCTGGGTCAGCGTGTTCTCCGCCTGTGCCTGCGCGGCGACGCCCTGCGAGCCGGCCGTGACGGCCGCGGCGCGAGCATTGGTGACGTCAGTCAGGACCTTCTGCTCGAACTGCATGTAGCCCTTGACGGCGTTCACGAGGTTCGGGATCAGGTCGTGCCGACGCTTGAGCTGGACCTGGATCTGGGCGAGCGCCTCGTCGATTCGATTGCGCCGGCCGACCAGGCCGTTGTAGATGCCGATGACGAACAGCGCGATGGCGCCGACGACAACGAGCAGGACGATCAGTTCCAAGAGTCTGGCCCTCCACGACGGCTCGGGCGTTACACACTCGATGCCGACCCACGAAGTCTACCGCTCCCCCGGGCGGGCCCCGCGTCGCGCCCATCGCTGCCGGCACCGATGGTGGGCGGTGAGGGATTCGAACCCCCGACGGCCTCGGTGTAAACGAGGTGCTCTGACCGGGCTGAGCTAACCGCCCACGTGATCGTACATGGCGACGAACGCGCGCCGCGGGCGGCGGGCGGAGGAAGACGGCCGACCGACCATCAGCGAACGAAGGTCGCGCAGGGAGGGATGGGCGGCTTCCGCAGCCCGTCGGCCGCCGGTCAGTGGAGGAGTGGTGCCCAGGCCGGGACTTGAACCCGGATGAGTTGCCTCATACGCCCCTCAAACGTACGCGTATACCAATTCCGCCACCTGGGCATCAGGTTCGCTGCCGGCTTTGCCAATGGATCTAGCGGGATCGAGGTGTTGGTACCGAGGACGGGACTTGAACCCATACGCCCTTGCGGGCACTAGCTCCTGAAGCTAGCGCGTCTGCCAATTTCGCCACCTCGGCGTGAGATCCACGGCGACCCAAAATCGGGCCTCAGGTGCCGTCGGCGAGGCGCCATGTTAGCACGTCCCAGTAGCGGTCCCCGGAGCCCCCGATCGACCTCGGAGCGGGGCCGCTGACTGTGTCCCGGAACACGACGTAGTCGTCCCGGAAGGCGAGCGGCAGGAGGTATTGACGGCTCGAGAGGCGCTTCTCGAGGTCGCTGTACGCGGCGGCCCGGGCTTCGATGTCGATCGGCGTGCGCGCCGCCACGAGCAGCGAGTCGAGGTCCGGGTCCTGAAGACCCGAGATGTTCGAGCCGCCGGTTCGCGTCTGGGATGCCGCCAGTAGCGGGTACAGGTCGGGATCGAGCCCGATCGCCAGTGGCACGACCGCCGCCTGGAACGCACCGTGGGCGAGCCGATCGCCCAGAAGCTCGGTCGCGGGCAGGGGAACGAGTCGCACGGCGAGGCCCAGCGCGTGCCACGCGTTGACCACCGCCGCCGCCGTCGCGTAGGCGACCGGATTGGCCGGTTCCTCGGGGCACAGGAGCTGGAGGACCAGGGGCTCGGTCGCGCCCTTGGGAATCCAGCTGCCGCCCGACTCCTTCCAGCCGGCGTCGACCAGCTGCTTGCGGGCGTCGACGAGGTCGAACGGGATCTCCTTGTTCGCGTTCGCGTCGAACATGGTCGAGCCGGGCGGGATCAACGAATCGGCACGGGACGCCAGGCCGCCGAGGACGGTGCTCACCATCGCATCTCGGTCGATGGCCTCCAGCAGGCCCCGCCGGACGCGCGGATCCTGGAAGGTCCGGTCGCGGGCGCGAAGGTCGAGCGTGACCGCAAGGAGGGTCGTGCCCGGATACCGCACGAGGCGCGCCCCAGGCGTTGCGGCGAGCGCGGTCGCGTCCGACGGCAGCAGGCCCCAGGCGGCGTCGAGGACGCCCGCCGCCCAGTCGGCGCGGAGCGTCGCAGCGTCGTCGTAATACCGAATGTCGACGTTCGACAGGTACGGGACCGGGATGTCGTCTCGCGGCGTTGGGCGCGCGCTGGCGAGCGAGTCCGTCGGCCGGGGCGTGCCGAAGTTCGGGCCGCCAAGGGTGACCGGCGTCAGGTCGGCCGGCGTCAGCGCCGCGAGCACAGCGCGCTGGCTGTCGAGGAAGACGAGCCGGAACGGGCCCGAGGCGACGGGCTGCTTTCCGAACGGATCGTCGGCGATGGCGTTGGCCGGCACCGCGCCGAGGACGTGCTCCGGCGCGATCGGCTGGGTGGCGGCCTGCAGGAAGCCGCCGAGCGGGGTCGTGAGGTGCAGGACGACGGTGCGCTCGTCCACGACCTCGGCCGTCACGTCACGCCACGACGAGCTGCCCGGGCCGGTGTACGCGGGGCTGCTCAGGATGTCGATCGTAAAGGCGACGTCGTTCGCCGTGATCGGCTCGCCGTCCTGCCAATGCTGGTCCGGCCGGAGGTGGAATGTCCAGGCGCTGCCGGCGGCGTCCACCGCCCACGTGGCGGCGAGATCCCCGACGATCGAGCTCCCCGGACCGAGCTTCACCAGGCTTCGGAACAGGAGCGCGACGAGCGCCCGATCAGCCGCCGTTCTCGCCCCGAACGGGCTGGCGTTGGTGGCACGCCCGAGGACGCCCTCGACGTAGGCCCGCCCGATCGAGGGCGGCTGGGTCGGCTCGGCTTCGCCACCGGACGTCTGGAGCGTCGGCGCGAGGGCGGCCACCGAGAAGGCGATGAGCGCGACGGTCAACACGCCGATCAGGGCGCGGTCGCGAAGCTTCAATTGCGACCTCTCGGGGGTTTCCCCCGGCGATCAAGCGGCGGGAGTCGACGGCGCGAAGACGTACGCGGCGACAGAGAAGGCGACGAACAGCGCGATGAGCACGATCGTGAACTGCCACAGCCGCCGCTCGATCCCGCGCCGGCTGCGATACACCGTCGAGTCACCGCCGAACGTGCCGCCCAGGCCCGAGCCGCGCGACTGGAGCAGCACGGCGAGGATCAGGGCGATGCTGACGATCAGCTGGCCGGCGGCCAGAGCGGGATTCACGGTGCGAGTTCCTCCAGGAGTGACAGCGGCGGATGTTAGCGCAGGAGCGATCGGCCGGTCATCCCCGGCCAGGGCGGGAGGCCGGCGAGCTCGAGCAACGTCGGCGCCACGTCGGCGAGAACGCCGTCGCGGAGCGTTCGGTCGGCGACCGCCGGGCCGGCCGCGACGATCGGGACCGGATTGAGCGAGTGAGCCGTGATCGGACTGCCGTCGGCACTGCGCAGGGCGTCGGCGTTGCCGTGGTCGGCGGTGACGATGAGGAGCCCCGTCGCCGCTGGCGCGTCGATGTCGAGGGGGGCGGCGATCCGTCCGAGGCAGGCATCGACAGTCTGGACCGCCCGAATCGTCGCGTCCCAGACGCCCGTGTGGCCGACCATGTCCGGGTTGGCGAAGTTCGCGGCGATCACGTCGTAGCGGCCCGACTCGATGCCCGCGACGACCGCATCGGTGACGCCGGCGGCGCTCATCTCCGGCTGAAGGTCGTACGTCGCAACCATGGGGCTGGGCACGAGGACCCGATCCTCGCCCTCGAAGGGCGCCTCGCGACCGCCGTTGAGGAAGTAGGTGACGTGGGCGTACTTCTCGGTCTCGGCGACGTGAAGCTGCCGCCAGCCCGCAGCCGCGAACGCCCCGGCGAGGCAGGGCACGACCTCGGGCGGGAAGGCGACGAGAACGGGCAGGCCGGCCTCGTACTCGGTTATCGTGACGACGAGCAGGTCGCGCGGCGCCGGGTGCCCGTCCGGTGCCGCCCGATCGAAGGCCGTGAACCGCGAGTCGGCGAGTGCGTGGGTCAGCTGCCGCGCCCGGTCGGCCCGGAAGTTGGCGTGGACGATCGGCTCGCCGTCGACGAGCGGGCCGGCATGTCGGCCACTGCCAGGTCCGGGGTCGATGACGGCCGGCCGGACGAACTCGTCCGAGATCTCCCTGGCGTAGGACGCCTCGATCGCCGCGAGGGCCGTCGGAGCGCGCTCCCCGACCCCGTGGACGACGGCGTCGTAGCCGGCGTCGGTGCGCTCCCAGCGGTTGTCCCGGTCCATGGCGTAGTAGCGGCCACCGACCGTGGCGATGCGGGCGTCCGGGTGGGCCGCCTGAAGACGCTGCTCGAGTGCGGGCACGATTTCGTGCGCCGAGCGCGGTGGCGTGTCGCGGCCGTCCAGGAGCGCGTGGAGTCGGAACGCGGGCACGCCCTCGCGCCTCGCCAGCTCGGCCAGGGCGACGATGTGCCGATCGTGGGCGTGCACGCCGCCCGGACCGACCAGCCCGACGACATTGAGCCGGCCCACGCCCTCCCGCGCGCGGCGGCACGCCGTCACGAGCGCAGGCCGCTCGAAGAACGAGCCGTCGGCGATCGCGGCGTCGATACGCGGCAGGTCCTGGAGGACCGGGCGGCCGGCCCCGAGGTTCAGATGTCCTACCTCCGAATTGCCCATCTGACCGTGTGGCAGCCCCACGTCCTCCTCGGAGGCGCCCAACATGCCATGGGGCCAGGTGGCGAGGAGCTCCCGC
>CAYXVP010000165.1:0-2537 GCA_964468305.1 uncultured Anaerolinea sp.
TCCCGCTGCGACCTACCGCCACGGTGGCCTCGGGATCGGCCGGCGCGGCGTCCGGGTCCTCCCAGCCGTCCGTGCGCGTGGCGAGGCTGCCCGCGGGCATGGCCTGGTCCGACAGGTCGCGGATCGGGATGCCGACGTCGTCGCGGACCTCGAGCGCCGCGATGTCGACCCAGGTCAGGTCGCGCTCCGGGCCCGGCCGGCCGAGCAGGTAGCCCTGGCCATTGGTGATGCCGAGGCGGCGTGCGGCACGGAGCTGGGCCGATGTCTCGACGCCCTCCGCGGTCGTCGACGCGTCCATGCGCTCGGCGACCTCGACGATCGAACGCAGGACCGAGTTGGTCTGGTCGTCGCTACCGCGTTGGACCAGGGACAGATCGATCTTGACGACGTCGAAGCGGAAGAGGCTGAGCAGCCGCAGGCCGGCGTTGCCCGCGCCCACGTCGTCGGCGGCGATCCGGGCGCCGGCGCCCTGGATCCCGTTCAGCGCGGTGCGCAGACGGTCCGGGTCGCGGATGCTCTCACGCTCGGTGAGCTCCAGGATGATCCGCGACGGCGCCATCCCGTGCCGCCGCAGGATCGCCAGGAAGGTCGAGGCGTTGAACTCGGCGGCCTCGAGCGTCCGCGGCGAGATGTTGACGCTCAGGCTGACCCATTCGGGCAGGTCGTAGGCGCCGCGGAGCACGACGTCGAGCGCCGCGCGATCGAGGTCCGCCACCCGGCCCGCGACCTCTGCCGCGTCGAACATCGCGCCGGTGTGGACGAAGGTCGACTCCTTGGGGACGCGAACCAGCGCCTCGTAGGCGACGACGCGGCCCGTCGCGAGCTCGACGATCGGCTGGTACACGGGCGTCATCGAGCCCGCCTCGATCACCGCCGTGATCGCGCTCGACAGCTCGGCGCGCATGCCCTCGTCGACATGGCCATGGTCCTTTTCCGGGTCGTACGTGGTGACCACGGTCCGGCCGTTGCGCTTGCCGCGATACAGCGCGGCGTCCGCCTGCGAGGTCAGCTCGAGTCGCGTCGCGCCGAACTCGGGGCAGGCCGTCACGCCGGCGGAGAACGAGATCGGGTCGCGGTAGAAGCCGTTGGTCCGGTCCTCGAGGCCGCGCGCGAGCAGGCGCCGGGCCAGGATGGTCGCCCCGGCCGCGTCGGTGTGCGGCAGCAGCAGAGCGAACTCGTCGCCACCGACGCGGAAAGCCGCGTCGGAGATGCGGATGGTCGCGTTGATCAGCTCGCCGACCTCGGCCAGCAGCTGGTCGCCGACCGCGTGGCCCTTGGTGTCGTTGATCCGCTTGAACTCGTCGATGTCGATGAGCACGAGCGAGAACTCCGTCCCGTAGCGTCGGGAGCCCTCGACCATCCGGGCGACGGCCTCCTGGAAGGCGCGGTGGTTGCCGAGGCCAGTGAGGCTGTCGCGCAATGCGGCCTCCCGGGCGCTCTCGTACAGCTCGCGCAGCCGGGACCGCGATGCCTCGAGGGCCGCGGCCGGGCGGAGGATCTGGCGCGCCATCCAGATCGTGAAGCCGATCAGCAGGAACAGCATCGCGACGAGCGCTCCCAGGGCGGTGAGCGGCAGGGCGACGAGCGGGATCGGGGCGGCGACGACGACTTGCCAGCCCGTGATCCCCGGCAGGTCGAGCGTCGCCCGACCGTCGGAGTCGTGGGCGGCCATCGTCGCGATGTCGAGCAGATCGCCCGGGATGGCGCTCGGGTCGAAGTTGCTGCTCGCCTCGGCGACGACCAGCCCCGTGGGATCGGCCATGCGTACGCTCCGGCCCGGCAAGTCGGTCTTCGGCGTTGCGGCCATGAGCAGTGCCGGGAGCGAGATCGCGGAGATGACCGTACGGGCGGGCTTGTCGCCGGGCTCGCTTGTCTGGATGACGAGGATGCGGGCGTCGGCGCGGTCGGGCACGGTGGCGAACCCGCCGACGACCACGCCGGGTGGCAGCGACGTCACGTCGATCGCGACGCCGGACGATGCCTTTGCGCCATCGCCCGTCACCAGCGTCGCCCCGACGATCACGCCCGTCTGGTCGTCGATGTACGCGGCGAGGCTGTCCGTGGCCTTGCGCCGGTCCCCGGACTTGGCGTCACTCGCGGCCGCGGCGACGATCACCGGCTGGGCGAGCAGCGCGTCACCGGCGGTTCGCACGAGGGCGAGCTCGCGCCCGACCTCGAGGACGGTTGTCTGGGCCTGATCGGTCAGGCGCTCGTGGTGGGCCACCCGAGCCTCCTCGGCCACAGCCCGCACGAGCGGCGAGACGGCGGCGATCGGCAGGATCGCGACCGCGATGAGGGTCAGACCAAGGCGCAGCTTGACGAGGCGCAGGCTGTCGCGCCCGTCCAGGATGGGGTCCCGCGCGGTGTCCTGTGCCTGGGATTCGGGTTGCAATGCGACCTCGAGGCGGTAGTGCGTCGCCATGACGCCTCACGCGCGCGAGGAACACACCCACCCGTTCGTAACCCCACCACCCCGGACCCGGGGGCGCGAACGCCGCGGCGAGCCCCGCGAGCGATTAACTGGCCCAGCCCAATTC
>CAYXVP010000165.1:2547-4865 GCA_964468305.1 uncultured Anaerolinea sp.
GGGCCGGGCTGGTTCCCCGGCACGCGCCCGTTGCCCAGCGACCGCCTGGCGCGCTCGGACCGCATCTGCGCCGGCGTGCCGGCGAGGAGCGGGAACGTGCCGTAGTGGATAGGCAGCACCTCCCCGACGCCGAGCAGCTCGACAGCAAGCGCGGCCTCCCGCGGCCCCATCGTGTAGTGCCCGCCGATCGGCAGGATGGCAAGGTCCGGCGCGTACAGGTCGCGGATGATGCGCATGTCGCCGAAGACGTTGGTGTCGCCCGCGAAATAGACCTTCCAGCCGTTCTCGACCTCGACGACGAAGCCCGCCGGCTCACCGAGGTAGCGCGGCTCTCCCTGGGCCGGGGCCCAGTCGCCCGCCGAGTGATCGGCCGGCGTCATGGTCACCTTGAGGCCCTTCACCTCGAGCGTGCCGCCCTTGTTGAAGCCGATGCAGTCGTCCGGCGCCGAGTAGACGCTGCCGAGCCACAGCTGCATTTCGTGGATCGCGGGCCAGCGTGGTCGGGTCCGGCTCGCGATCGGCAGCGCGTTGCCCAGGTGGTCGCTGTGGCCGTGGCTCACGAGCAGGACGTCGCAACGGCTCACGTCGTCGGGGGACTTCGGGCTCTTCGGATTCGCGAACCACGGGTCGAACAGGACCACGACGCCGCCGGGCGTCACCATCTCCACGCAGGCGTGCCCGTACCACGTGATCGTCGTCTGGCCGTCCGAGCTCATCGCGCAGGTACCTCCGCGGCCATCCTATCGAGTGCGGGAGACACTGGCCGCGGGCACTGGCATCCGGTGCACGGACGCACCTGAATTCGGCAGATCGAGCGTTGCTCACGTCGGGTGCCTGCCGTCCGGGCCGGGAACCACCCGCGGCTACACTCGCCGGCGTGCCCGCGGACCGGATCTACGAGAGCCTGGCATTCATCAACTGGACGGTCCTGACCGCGCTTGCGACCGGCACCTTCTGGGCCGTCGTCGTGGGCCGGTTTCGGACCGAGGCGACCAAGGGCTACCTCGCATTCACGGCCTTCAGCGCGGCCGCATTCGCCTTCCTCGCCGCGCTCGCCGACACCGGCCTGTCCGCGGTCCTCCAGGCCAACGTCGCGGTGCCCGTGGATGTTGCCTGGGACGCGCCGCGGCGGGCCTCGCTCGAGGCGCTGTCGATCGTCGCCGTCCTGTACGGGATCCGGCTGGCGGGCGGCCACCGCACGCCGATCCTCGCTGTCGCCGGGCTGATCGCCGGGGGCCTGACTCTCGTCTTTGCCGCGGCCAGCTGGGGTGGGGGCGGCTTCGCCAGCATCCCGCTGCTCATCGAGCTCGCCCTGCTCGCCGTGGTGCTCGGTGGCGTGTGGGCGACGATGGTCCTCGGCCACTGGTATCTGGTCACGCCGAAGCTGCCGGAGGCGCCGCTGGTCCGGTTGTCGCGATGGCTGGCGATCGCGCTGGCCGTGCAGCTCGGCCTGTTCGTCGCGTGGATCGCGCTCGGCGCGGGTCCCGCCGGGAGCCCGGCGTTCGCCGCGCTCGTGGGGCCGTGGGCGCTGTTCGTGTGGCTGCGCCTCCTCGTCGGCCTGGTGTTCCCGCTGATCGTCAGCTGGGCGGCCGTCCAGACCGCGCGGACCCGGTCGATGGAGTCGGCGACGGGCCTGCTGTACATCAATGTGGGGACGATCGCCGCGGGCACGATCCTGGCCGCCGGGCTGTACTTCGGGGCCGGCGTGCTGGTCTGATCAGGAGGGGGACGCGAATGGCGAGAAGGGATCGCAGCTGGGCGCCGGGCGACGTTGATCTCGACTGGATCGAGTCCGTCGCAGGCGAGCCGAACCCGGTGCTGCTCGAGATGGAGGCCGTCGCGGGACCCGAGGGCATCCCGATCCTCAATCGGGACAGCGGCAGGATGCTCGCGGTGCTCGCCGTCGGGCGGCGACGCGCGGTCGAGGTCGGGACGGCGATCGGGTATTCGACGCTGTGGACGGCCCTCGGCCAGGGCACCGCCGGCACCATCGTGACGATCGACCCCGATCGAGACCGCACGGATCGGGCACGGGCGTTCTGGCGCAAGGCTGGCGTCGCGGACGCGCGCATCACGATCGTCGATGCGCCCGCGCTCAATGCCTTCGCGGCCGGGACGCACTCGCTCGCGGGGCCGTTCGACCTCGCCTTCATCGACGCGCTCAAGCCCGAGTACCCGGCCTACGTCGAGGCGCTCCGTCCCCGCCTCGCTCCCGGGGCGCTGGTCGTCGCCGACAACGTGCTGTGGAGCGGCCGGTCTTCCGGCGCCCGCCCGACGCGCGACGGTGACGGGACGGCCGAGCTGCGCGAGGTCTGCCG
>CAYXVP010000165.1:4875-5259 GCA_964468305.1 uncultured Anaerolinea sp.
GGCAGAGAAGTTCGCTGGGAGCGACAGGGCTTCAGGGGACGGACGGACGCGGGGCCGGGAGCGGACGGCCGCGGTGGTCGAGGTCTGCCGGCGGTTGTCGGAGGACACGGATTTCGTCTCCACGATCCTGCCGATCGGCGACGGGCTGCTCGTGGCGGCGCTGCGGGCGTGACCGAAGGCGCCGGCACGAGGATCCTGGTGCACGTCCGGCTCTTCGCGATGCAGCGCGAGCTCGCCGGGACCCGCGGGCTGGACCTTGCGCTGTCAGCCGGTGCGACGATCGAGGACGCTTGGGGGGCGCTCGTCGAACGGTTCCCGGTGCTTGCTCCAGGAAGGGCGGCCGTCCGGTTCGCGCGAAACGGCAGCTACGTGCCTGCGGGCACG
>CAYXVP010000166.1:0-5258 GCA_964468305.1 uncultured Anaerolinea sp.
GGATCGCGCGCGGCTCGAACCGGACTCGTGGATACGCGGCTCGGAACAGGTCCGCGTACGCCCAGTGCCCAGCGCAGGACCGGCCGTCGAGCAAGCCTGCTTCGGCGAGGAGCAGCGAGCCAGTGCACACGCTCGAGACCAGCGTTCCGCGGGCGTGCATCCGGCGAAGCCATTCGACCTCGGCCGTGTGGGTGCCGTGCGGCGACCTATCGATCGGCGTGTACATGTCGCAGACGACGACGACGTCCACGTCGTCTACCTCGCCGAGCGCCGCGTGCGGCTCGACAAGGATGTTGCCGAAGCACCGGAACGGCTCACGGCTCGCAGCGACGATCGACACATCAAGCAGGGTCTCCGCGGATTCCGCGGCGAGCATGTCGGGCCACATCGGGCCGACTGAGGCGAGGACGTCGTACAGGCCATACAGGATGGATGGCGACGACTCGGGCGCGGCGAGGAGGGCGATCCGCGGGCGACGATTCGCTGGCATGTTTGCCCCGTTTCGGTGGAATCCGTCTCTTCAAGAATGCCAGCCGGCCGGCGAGACTGGGTGACGCGAGGACGGCGTCTGAACGTTTGCCCGCCGTCCGGCTCCAACTCGGCATGACCTTGGGAGGATGCACGTGACGCTGAGCATCGAGCCGCTCGACGAGCTCCGCAATGCCGTCTCGGGCCAGACGATCCTGCCCGGCGACCCGGGCTACGACGAGGCTCGGACCGTCTGGAACGGCATGATCGACAAGCGCCCGCGGCTGGTGATCCGCGCGGCGAGCGTCGACGACGTGGCGCCGGTCATCGGCTTCGCGCGCCGCTCAGGCCTGCCCCTCGCGATCCGTGGCGGTGGCCACAACGTCGCTGGCAACGGCACCGTCGACGACGGGATCGTCCTCGACCTGGGGGCGCTGGACGCGGTCGACGTCGAGCCCGGTGCGCGCCTCGTCCATGTCGGAGCGGGCGCCAAGCTCGCTGACATCGATCGCGCCACCGAGCCGCACGGGCTGGCGGTCCCGATCGGCGTCGTGTCCGGCACTGGCATCGCCGGCTTGACCCTCGGCGGCGGCGTCGGCTGGCTCACCCGCCCGTACGGGCTCACGATCGACAACCTCGAAGGCGCCGACGTGGTTCTCGCGAACGGCGATCGGGTGCGGGCGAGCGCCGACGAGAACCCGGACCTGTTCTGGGGCCTCCGCGGCGGTGGCGGGAACTTCGGCGTCGTGACCTCGTTCACGTTCCGTGCCCACCCGCTCGACCCGGACGTCTTCGCCGGCAACCTCATCTACGAGCGGCCACGCTGGACGGAGGCGCTCGACGCGTTCCTCGCCTGGACGGCGGAGCTCCCCGACGAGATGACCTGCCTCATCACCTTCACCGTGGCCCCGGCCGAGTGGGAGCTCGGTGATCGTGTGCTGATGTTCCTCGGCTTCGCCTGGGCGGGCGCCGACCGCGCCGCGGGCGCGACGCAGATCGCGCGGCTGCAGGCGGCCTGCCCGGCCGACATCGCCCTCCTCGACCCGACGCGCTGGATGACCTTCCAGTCGGCGTTCGATTCCATCCTGCCGAAGGGCGTCCGGGCCTACTGGCGGAACGCCTCGTTCGATCGGTTCGACGACCGGATGATCGAGACGCTGGTCGAGCACTGCGGCGCCCAGGCCTGGTTCGGGACCGCCGCCGACCTGCATCAGATGGGCGGCGCCTACGGCCGGGTCGGCGAGGACGACACTGCGTTTCCGAATCGGTCGGCCGAGTTCTGGCTGAACATCTACGGCTACTGGCCGAATGCCGCGGACGATTCGGCCCGCGTTGCATGGGTGAAGGGCTTCTCCGACGCGATGCGCCCGTTCGCCATGGTCGGCCAGTACGTCAACTTCCTGGGGACTGACCCGGCCGGCGCGCGCGAGAAGGCGCTCGCCGCGTACGGGCTGGCGAAGTTCGAGCGGCTGGCGGCGCTCAAGCGCCGCTATGACCCGAACAACCTGTTCCGGATCAACCACAACATCCCGCCGGAGGGCTGAGCCGCACGATCCACGGGATCGCGCTGGAGCCCGTCGCTCGAGCCTCGCGCGCCGGGGGCCAGCGGCCGCGCGGCGCTACGCTCGGCGCGATGCAACCGCCGTTGCCTCGCGTGTCGAACACCGGCTTGCTCGCGCGCCTATCAGAGTGGCGCACGGCGACCGATGGGATCGATGGCCGTGGCGGCTCAGTCGCCGCGCGGGGTACGGACCTCTGGCCCCTCGCAGGGCTCGCGCTCCTGGCGTTTGTCGTCCGCCTGCTGCCAGTCCTGCGTGGCGGCGGACTGCTCGGCCTTATCGACTACGACGACGGCGTCTACTTCGGCTCCGCGATCGCGCTCGTCCACGGTCGCCTCCCGTATGGCGACTTCCTGCTGCTGCACCCACCTGGGATCCTGTACGTGCTCACGCCATTCGCGGCGCTCGGCTCGATCGTCGGCGACGGGACCGCGTTCGGGATCGCGCGAGTCTCATTCATGGCCCTGGGAGCGGCAAACACCGTCCTGGTCTGGCTCGTCGCTCGCCGTCTCGGGCGGCTCGAAGCGATCTGTGCGGCAGCTCTGTACGCGGTCTGGGAGGTTCCCGCGATCGCCGAGCGATCGACCTGGTTGATCGCACCCCAGAACGCCCTCCTCTTGCTGGCCCTGCTGGCGCTTGCTCCGTCGGCATCGAGGCTTGGACGGAAGCGAGCGGCGCTCGCCGGGGCCATGCTCGGGCTTGCGCTGGCGATCCAGCTTTGGTCCGTCTTCACCATCGCCGTTCTCGGCGCCTGGGTCTTCGTCAGCACCGCCGAAGTGGACAACCGCTGGGCTATCCGGGCCGCTTACCTCGTGGGAGTGCTGTTCGCCTTCAGCGCGGCGGTTCTCCCATTCGTCGTCATCGCGGGGCCGCAGCTCGTTCAGTACACCGTGTTCGATCAGTTCGGACGCACCGCGACGGAGACGATCCGGCCCCTCGCGCGGCTGCGAGGTCTCGAGGGGCTCCCCTACAAGGGCCCGGCCGCCGCCCGTGTGCCGGCCCTCATCGTCGCGAGCGCATTCCTGGTCGGCACCGCGGCGGTCGGCCTCGGCGCCTTGCTCCGTCCCCGGATCCGCCTGTGGACGACGCTCCTCGCTGTGCAGACGGCGGTTCTTCTCACCGCCCCGACCTTCTTCGGCCATTACCCGGCGTGGCTCGCCCCGGCGGCGTCACTCTCCGTCGGCGGGACGGCCGCGACCTTCATCCACCTCGTCGGCGCTCGCCGACGGCGCGGAGGCGCGGTTGGATACGGGCTCGGGCCCGCCGTGCTCGTTGCCATCAGCACTGTCCACCCGGAGGCCTCACCGTTTCCCGCGACGGAGGTGGCCGACGCGCTCGCCGGCGCTCGATGTGTGACCGCTGATTCGCCGGTCCTCTTGATCTTGACCGGCACCCTGCGGCGCGACATCGAACGCGGCTGCCCACTCATCATCGACACGTCCGGCACGTCGTTCGACACCGACCGCGCCATGCCCGGCTCGCTGCGAGACCGCGCTGACCAGCCCGAATACCAGGCGGCGATGAAGGCGTATTACGGCGGCGCTGACGCCGTGCTGTTCATGCGTCTCGCGGCGGACAAGCTCAGCACAACGACGTTGGCCGCAATCCGCGACCGGCTACCCGTGCAGATCCGGCATCAATTCTTCGTCATCCTGCTGCGGCCGGGTGCCTAGTTGGGTCGAAGCCCGCGCTCAGCTGATGAGCGCCGGCACCGACTTCTCGATTGGCACCCCGACGAGGCTGCCGTACTCGGTCCACGAGCCGTCGTAGTTGCGGACGCGGTCGAAACCGAGTAGCTCGTGGAGCACGAACCAGGTGTGGCTGGAGCGCTCCCCGATCCGGCAGTAGGCGATGACGTCCCGATCCTCGGTGATGCCCTTCGCCGCATACAGGTCGCGCAGCTCGTCTGCGTCCTTGAACGTGCCGTCCTCGCGCACGGCCGTCGCCCAGGGGATGTTCGCGGCGCCCGGGACGTGCCCCGCGCGCTGGGCGCCCTCCTGCGGGAGCGCAGCCGGTGCGAGGAGCTCGCCGTTGTATTCGGCCGGCGAGCGGACGTCGACCAGCGCTCCGCCCGAGTCGACGTGCTTCAGCACGTCATCACGGAACGCGCGGTGGCTGAAGTCTGCGGTCGTCAGCTGGATTCCGGTCGGGGCGTAGCTCGGGACCTCGGTCGAGATCCCCCGGTTCTCGGCCAGCCAGAGCTTGCGGCCGCCGTTGAGGATCCTGACCTCGTCCACCCCGAAAAGGCGGAGCTGCCAGTACGCCCAGGCTGCGAACCAGTTGTTGTTGTCGCCGTACAGGACGATCGTCGTGCCGTCGCCGATGCCGGATTCGCTCAACAGCTTCGCCAGCTGGTCGCGGCTGATGATGTCGCGACGGACGCCGTCCGAGAGCTGGCTCGTCCAGTTCCAGGCGACGGCGCCGGGGATATGGCCTTCGTCGTAGGCGGCGGTGTCGACGTCGACCTCGACGAAGCGGACGTTCGGGTCGTCGAGGTGGGCGACGGCCCAGCCGGCGTCGACGAGGACGTTCTTCGCGTAGGCAGTCATGGCAATGGTTTCCTTTCGTGGATTGTTATGCGGCTGTTCTGACGATCCGGTCGAAGAGGCGCGGGGCGTACCAGCGCAGCCCGTACAGGCTGCAGCCGAGGCAGTAGCCAGTGGCTGCAAGGAGCAGCTGCAGCGCGCCCACTGCGCCCGCGAGGGCCCAGCCGGCGGCCGTCGCGAGTGGGGCGCCGATCAGCGCTCCCCCGACGAGTGCGAGGGTGCCGAGTCCGAGGCCGAGGGTCCCCAGCGCCTGCGCGAATCGCGGTGGGACCTCCGATTCGAGCTCGGGCGGCGGTCCAAGGCGGAGGGCCTTGCGGACGACCGGCCACGGCCGGCCGAGGACCGAGTAGCGAGTCCCGAAGTAGGCGCTGACCCCGAGCGCCAGCCCGATCGCCGGGACAACGAGCGGCGCGTTCAGTGCAAAGCCGAGCGCCAGCAGGACCACCGACAGGCCGGCACCGAAACGGTGCCCGCGCGGGTCGATCAGTTGGGGCGTGGCGGACGGCGAGAGCGAGGCGAATGACATCGGGAGGACCTCACAGCGACGAGGGACGCGAGGCGGACCGATGCCAATCCAGCGGGTTCAGGCGGCGGCCGGCCCTCGCGCACGAGGGGGATCAGCGAGGCCGGCCCGGAAGGGTGTGCGGCTCGTCCTCAGACGCGCCCGAACCCGGCCGCAGCCGAC
>CAYXVP010000167.1:0-5250 GCA_964468305.1 uncultured Anaerolinea sp.
TGTCTCCTTCCGATCCCCCCGGCGGCCGGCTCCTGCCGGTGGCCGGCTGCCGCGGGCTCTCGCGGGCATCGCTCGCCCGCAACAACGCGACCGCCGCGGTCGACGTCGATCCGGTCAGTGGCCGGGTCAGCCTCGCGGGCCGGCCGCTCGCGAGCGAGCCCCTGGGCTCGGTCCCGCTGAGCCGCCGCTACCTCCTCCGCTGACGCTGTTGCGTGGCGGACGGCGTTCGTATAGCGTTCCGCGCGAACGAAAGGAGGTGATGTGCAGTGTCAGAACACAGTCGCTGCACCACCTCGCAGGAGATGGCCGTCTAGCCGGTCACTTCATTGCGGGTGGCAAGCCGCAACCGAACGCCGGTCCTTCGGGACCGGCGTTCGTGCTTACCCTCGGGCTGAGGGCTCGCAGAGCTTCACCTCGGCCCTCGGAGAGACCACGGCAGTACGCTTCTCACTGCTTTCTGATGCCCGACAAGACGATCACGCTGAACCGCCGCGCCCGCCACGAGTTCTCGATCGAGGACTCGCTCGAGGCGGGCATCGTGCTGTCCGGGACGGAGATCAAGTCGATCCGCGCGGGCAAGGTCAACCTCGCCGACGCGTATGCCCGCATCGAGAAGGGCGAGGCCTGGCTGGTCGGTGCGCATATCGCTCCCTGGGAAGGCGGCAACCGCCTGAACCACGAGCCGAAGCGCGACAGGAAGCTCCTGCTCCACCGCGGCCAGATCGACCAGCTCCTTGGCAAAACGAAGGCCAAGGGCCTGACGTTGATCCCGCTGAAGATCTACATCACGGAGCGGGGCAAGGCGAAGCTGGAGCTTGGCCTCGGCAAGGGCAAGCAGCTGTACGACCGCCGGCGCGAGATCGCCGACCGCGACGCGCGGCGGGAGGTCGAGCGGGAGCTCGCCGAGTCCGGCCGGCGGTAAGGGCCCCGGCAATCCCGCGCAAGCGCCCAGTCGGCCCGGCGCGAGCGCCGCAGCAGTGACCCGCCGATGGTTGCGACCTTTGGCCATTTCGAGACTCACGGTCGGCTAGGCACCCATCTCGATCCGAATCGGGACTGCTTGCGCTCGACCTTCCGGGCGCCACGTTCGGAATGAATGCGGCTCGATCCTGTCCGGGATGATCCGGGCCAGGGTCAGCCGCCGAACCGACCCGGGGTATCGGTTTGGCCATTTGGTCAAGCTTCCGGGTCGCGTTCGAGCGCAGCGCATGAGGGAGCGCTGGAATTAGCGATTGAAGCGGGGGATCAATCGGGTTCGGGCCGCCTCGAGGACCAGCTCAGTGGCGACCTCGGCGTCGATCGGGTCGCCTGGGGCGTAGGTCAGCCAGCGGGCGAGCTTGGTGATACCCGCGCCGTGCATGACCCGGTTCGGGTCCTCCATGTTCACTCCGTACGGGAAGCCGAGGTGGACGTGCTCCGGCTCGGGCCAGACCCAGGCGAACATGCTGCCGCGTCGGGTTGCGGGCAGGTCGTAGCCGATTAGCCGCCAGCCCGGCCGGACGCGCTCGATCGCCTCGGGCACCGCGTCGGTCACGATGCGGCGGAGCTCGTTGGCGATGTCCCGGTGGGGCGGGGGATAGTCGGCGAGGAGGGCCTCGGGTGGGACGGTCTCGGTCGGTCGTCCGGGCTGTCGTCGGGGCTGTCGTTTCGACGGCATGTCGTAGACTATGCGCTCGAACGCGAACAGCCGTTCGATCTGTGGGGATGCGTGGTCTCGACAGGGTCTGGCTGTCAGCGGACGCGAGCCGAGGATGCCGATAGGCCTCGTTAATCAGTCGGCAAAACGAAGTACCTGCCAACAAGCAGTCGACTCTCGCCCTCGCGGCTTAGGCCGTAAGGTGAGCGTGGAAACGGCCTCAGTCCCGCGGGCCGCGGAAGCGTCATGCAGCGGGGCTGCAGCCCGGATGAGCGTCGCGTAGTCCGGAGTCAAGCCTGATCTAGGGGCACGTGACTGGACCTCGAGGCAGGGTGCCGATCCTCGGCCCCGGGGTTGACGAAAACGATCGGACACGCTCGTAGTGGCTGCTGGCGAAGGGCTCTGGACGGGGAGTTCGACTCTCCCCCATCTCCACCACTGCTCCATGGCGGCGCGTCCTTCGTGCCGGCGCGTCGCACGACCGCCGCGCGCCTCGCTCATGACGCGGGCAGTGCGAACCAGAACGTCGTGTGGCCCGGCTCCGAGATCGCCCCGACGCGCCCGCCTGCGTCCTCGACCAGCCGTTTGACGATTGCCAGCCCGATCCCGGCACCCCCCGTCGCGCGGTCGCGCGACTTTTCCACGCGATAGAACCGCTCCCAGACGCGCGAAAGGTCGGCCGGCGGAATGCCCGGCCCGCTATTCGCGATCCGGACGATCGCCTCGCCGTCGCCGGCCGTGAGAGCGACCGATACCGAGCCGCCGGAGGGCGTGTACCTCGCGGCGTTCTGCAGAAGGTTCGAGGCAACCTGGGCCAGCTCATCCGGGCGCGCGCGGACGATCGTTGGAACATCCGGCAGCACCATCGCAACCTCGATCGATCGTCGCCTGAACGCAGGGGTGGCGAGGTCAACGGCGCCGCGGATCACCGCGGCCAGGTCGACATCCACCGGCATCGGCCGATCGGGCGAGCCGCCCGCGAGGAGGTCGAGCGAAGCCGCCAGCCGGCCGAGGCGGTCGACCTCCTCGCGCAACGAGTCGAACGTGGCGGGCTCCGGTGGCAGGACACCGTCCCGCAACGCCTCGAGGTACCCCTGCAGGTTCGTCAGCGGCGTCCGGAGCTCGTGCGAGGCGTTGACGACGAACTCCCGCCGAATCGATTCCTGCTCAGCCAACCGATCCACGAGCACGTTGTAGGCGCGGGCCAGCGCGCGGACCTCGGCGGGCCCCTCGTCCGGGGCCATCGTCAGCAGGTCCCCTTCCGCGGTCTTGGCGGCCACGACCGCCAGGCGCTCGATCGGCCGCGCGATCCGCCGAGCCAGGACGAGCGCCAGCGCGACGGCGGCAAGGATCGCGACAGCGCCGGCCAGCAGCGTCACGACGGTGACGCTCGCATCGAACATCCGGTGCGCCTCCTCCGCCGACTGACCCGCGGCCGCCATCAGCGCCTCGAACTGGCTCGCCCCAGCCCGCATCACTCCCAGCGCGACGACGACCAGGGCGAGGCCGGCGACCACGATGGCCGCCGTAGCGATCCGAACGGCGATCCCGTCTCGCTTCACGAGGTCCTCCCCGAAGCGGTGACCGGGCGTCGCGTCACGCGGCCCATCGCCCGGTAGCCGACGCCGCGGACGGTCGCCACGAACCTCGGTTCCAACGGATCGTCGTCAAGCTTCTCGCGCAGCCGCTTCACGTACACGTCGATGGCACGGTCGAGAACGTCGCCCTCGCCGGCGCCGTGGATCGCGTCGAGGAGCTGGTCCCGGGTGAGCGCCCGACCGTCCGCGTCGAGCAGCGCCCAGAGAAGGCGCAGCTCGAGCGCGCTGAGCACGATCGACCGGCCCGCGACGCGTGCCTCGTGGCGCGCGGCGTCGACCTCGAGATCGTCGAGGACGAGCAGCTCGTCGTTCGCGGGCCGGGTCACCCGCTCGGTCCGCCGGAGGATCGTGCGGACGCGCGCCACGAGCTCGGCCGGAGAGAACGGCTTCGGCAGGTAGTCGTCCGCACCTTCGCCCAGGCCCTGGATGCGGTCGGCCGTCGAACCCCGAGCCGACAGAACGAGGATGGGCGTCTCGCTGAAGGCGCGCGCCCGTCGGATGACCGCGAGGCCGTCGAGCCCCGGGAGCATGAGGTCCAGCACGACGAGGCGGGGCACATCGACCTCGATCGCGCGGAGTGCCGCGGGGCCGTCGGCGGCCGTGATGACCCGGTATCGCTCCCGCTCCAGGTACGTCCGCACGAGGGTCACGATCTTCGGGTCGTCGTCGACGACGAGGATCGGCGCGTTCGGGTTGGCCATCGTGGCGATCATCCGACGGTCGAGCGTGGATGACAACGATGACGCATGGATGACGGGGTGCGTCACCGAGGCGTCACCTCCGGGTCGTCCTCCTGACATCGCCGCCGACGACCCTGTGGCGTGTCGGCGCCTGCCGACGTGATCCAGCTCCAGGAGGGACCTGATGCGACGTCTTCTGCTGGCAGCGACCACCGGTGTCGTTGCCCTGGCTGCACTGACCGGACCGGTCGCTGCTCGATCGTTCGGTGCCGTGTACGTCGACAACGAGATCTACAGGGTGTTCGGCAATGCCGCCAACGTCCCCGACGGAACGGGAACCGATCCCTTCGCGAAGTTCACGAACTCGACCAACAGCAGCCAGCTCGGCGTCGCCGAGTTCGGGCCTGGTACCGAGCCGGGAGCCAGCCACGGTGGTCGCTGGGCCGTCTACCGCGTGACCTGGACGGGCGGGGACGCCTCGACGCTCGTGACGAGCTGGTCGCAGCTCCAGTCGCTCGCCAACGGGGGCCAGCTGACCATCGTCCGTGACCCGGCAGCCGACTTCCGCTGCCCTGTCCTGGGCAACCCACAGCCGATCGGCTAGGTTCCGACCCGGGTGCAACACGGCCCCGAGGCCCCCGCCTCGGGGCCGTTGTGATTCGCGTCCAGGCGGCGGTGGCAGGCCTAGCGCCAGCCGAGATCCGGCGCAACGTACCTGAGGATGCTCTCGACCGCGTGGGCGTTGTAGTCCACGCCCAGCTGGTTCGGGACCGTGAGGAGCAGCGTGTCGGCGGCCTGGATGGCAGTGTCCTTGGCGAGCTCTTTCACGAGCGCATCGGGCTCCGCCGCGTACGAGCGGCCGAAGATCGCCTTCGTCTGCGCATCGATGTAGCCGACCGTGTCGGCATCGTCGCCACCCCGCCCGAAGTAGGCGCGGTCTCGATCGTCAACGAGGGCGAAGATGCTCCGGCTGACCGAGACGCGCGGCTCGCGCTGGTGGCCCGCCGCCGTCCACGCCTCGCGGAACAGCCGGATCTGCTCGGCCTGCAGCTCGTGGAAAGGGATGCCGGCGTCCTCGGTCATGAGCGTCGACGACATCATGTTCAGGCCCTGCTTCGCCGCCCACTCCGCGGTCGGACGGGAGCCGGCGCCCCACCAGATCCGATCGCGCAGGCCGGGCGAATGCGGTTCCGGCCGGAGCAGTCCCGGCGGGTTCGGGAACATCGGGTGCGGGCTCGGCTGGGCGAAGCCGGCGCCGGCGATCACCTGCAGGAACGTGTCCGTGTGCTGGCGGGCCATCTCGGCGCCCGGAGCGTCATCGTCGGCGGGCTGGTAG
>CAYXVP010000168.1:0-5139 GCA_964468305.1 uncultured Anaerolinea sp.
GAAAGAACTCGTCGAGGTTCGAGGCGAAGATGGCCAGGAACTTCACCCGCTCGAGCAGCGGGTTGCGATCGTCCGAGGCCTCGTACAGGACGCGCGCGTTGAACTCGATCCACGACTGCTCGCGCCCGAGGCTGGGTACGCGGCGGGTCCGGCGGCGAGTCGGGCGCGGCTGTTGCTCCCGGGCAACGTTGACGAGCGCGCTCATGCTCTGCGTCGGCCCGATCCAGGTGTCGGCATTGGGGACGGGCGAGTGTACCAGCCTGGGGTTATCGCCCAGCGATCCGACGAGTGTCCGGTGCAGGGGGGTTACGATCGGTCGATATGGCAGAGCGAGCTCCGGCCCAGAGCGATCGCAGCGTCCTCGTGGCTGGGTTCACCCGGAACCGATTCTCGATGTGGCTGCAGCTCGCCATGATTCCCGCGACGCGCTGAAGTCGAACGCCTCCTTGGCCAGGGCCAGCACGTCCGCCTCGGCGTCGGGAGCGAGTGCCACCCACTCTCGCATCGGGCGGCCTTTGCCGGCATCGAACGGCAGCCCGTCGCCGGATGCGAGGAGGTCGCCCACCCGTGCCGCCGGCAGCTTGAGGACGAGATTACCGCCCGCGACCATCGCGAAGATGCGGCCACCGCGTCGGAGACCCGGGCTCGTCCCGAAGCCGGTCCCGCCGGTCACGTCGGGCCGGCTCGCGAAGGCGTCCGCGATCCGGGCGAACGCCGCCATCGCCGTCCCCTGATCCGGCGACCTTCCCGGGGCCGCTGCCGCGGATCGCGCGTTGGCGACGGCGAGCATCGCGAACAGCCGCTTGGACTCCGCGGCGAGACTGACACCGGGTAGCACCTGGAGCGCGTTCGAGAGCTCGCCGAGGGCGTCGCGCGATCCCTCTTTCAGCTCGGCCTCGAGCTCCCAGCGGGTGGCGACAACGTTCTCGCCGTCGAGCGCCTCGAGGCGGTCGAGGCTCAGCTCGACTCGTGCCTCGCCACGACGAAGGTCGCGGACGAGGCGGCGCTGCCGGAGCACCGCGGTCTCGAGGAGTGGGCGTTCCCCGGCGATGCCCGCAACGGCGCGACGCGCCGCCGAGTCAGGCCAGCGAGCGGGCTCCGGTTGCGCCGTCGCCTGGCCCTCCAGCTCCACGCGCTCGGTGACGCCGCGCTCGACGACCCCCTGGCGCTTGAAGGTCACGGTGACGGTGCCGCCGGATTCGCGCAGGCGCACGCGCACCAGCTCGGCCTCGAGATCGTTCCCGGCGGTGTCGAGGTAGCGGTCGACGACGACCACCTCCCGCGCCGTGTCGGCGGGCTCGAAGCCAGCGAGCAGCTCCGGGCGGGGCCGCTCGATGAGGTCGCGAATGAGGTCGGGCGAATCGAGGGCGAACTTGACCTCGACCTCGACGCCCTCAGTCATCCCTCTGCCACGTAGCGGCGCTCGCCGCTCGACGGGTCGACGACGACGCGCATCTGGCGGCCGGTCGTCGGATCGATGAACACCTCCGCGGTTGGCCGAAAGCGCGGCTCGAGGGGCCCGCCCAGCGGCTCGCCGCCGCCCGGGCCGGCCGCCGCGTTGGTCTGCTCCGCAGCCGCCGAGCGGTAGCGCTGACGTTCGAGCGCGACGACGATGACCAGGAACCCGCCGAGCGCGACCAGCTCGAGGCCTGGGATCGCGAGCTCCGAGCCGGAGGCGACCAGGACGAGGCCACCGAGCATCATCAGGACGCCCAGCACCACCAGCGCGCCGCGCACGAAGGTGCCCACTCGGGACGCCTAGTCGCCGGGCTGCGGGGCCTTCGCGTCGGGCTCGACGACGACGGCCGTGCCGTAGGCTACGATCTCCGACATCGTCCCAGCGAGCTCGCTGGAGTCGAAGCGCATCGAGATGACCGCGTTGGCGCCCATCAGCGTGGCGTTCTTGACGAGGCGGTCCAGCGCCTGGCGGCGGGTGTCCTCGAGCAGCTGCGTGTACTCGTGAATCTCGCCCCCGGCGAGGGATCGCAGGCCGGCGATCAGGTTGCCCGAGAAGCCGCGGCTACGGACCACGAGTCCGAACGTCTGGCCCTTGGTCTCGACGACCCGATGGCCGGCGATGAATGGTGCGGTTGCGACGATCACGGGGATCCCTCCACGTTGGTGCGCGCCGCGCGCCGGTTCGAGCACTCGGGGCACGAGCAGCGGTCACGCAGCAGGCGGAACGGGTAGTAGCCCGTGTGGTGGCCATCGCCCCACGTCGGTGCGATCGCGTACGCGCCGACGAGATGGACGTCAACGAGGCGCGTCTGCTCCGGGGTGAGGGTGGGCGACGTGTCCAGCCAGCCCGGCAGGCCGGCCTCGCCACGGCAGAACGCGCACGGGCACAACCAGCGCAGGTCGTGCGCGGTGTAGGTCGTGCTGTGGCCGTCCTGCCACTCCAGCTCCAGCGTGCCGGCGGCGCGGTCCGCATGGATGCGCGTCGGGGTGGTGGCGTCCGCGCCGAGTGTCGCCTTCATGGCATGCATTCTGCACGAGACCGCGAGAGGCCCCGATCGGCGAGACCCGGGCCGTCACCGGGCGAGGCCGATTGCGGGGAATCACGGAGTCGGCCGCGGGGGAAGTAGGACCATCGGCTACCGGAACCGGTGGGAGGCCCGGGCTATGCTCCCGCGCACATGTCCCTTGCCGTCGACGGGCTCGTCAAGCGATTCGGCCCGGTTACCGCCCTCGCCGGGCTCTCGCTGGAGGTCCCGGCGGCGCACGTGTTCGGGTTCCTGGGCTCCAACGGCGCCGGCAAGACCACGACGATGCGCATCGCCCTCGGCGTGCTGCGTGCCGACGCTGGCTCGATCCGGTGGGGCGGCGTGGACCACCGCGACCTGCCGCGGCAGACGTGGGGCTACCTGCCCGAGGAGCGCGGGCTCTATCCGAAGATGACGGTGCTCGATCAGCTCGTGTTCTTCGCCGGGTTGCAGGGCGTGCCCACAGACGTGGCGGCGCACGAGGCCCGCTCGTGGCTGGCCCGCTTCCGCGTGCCCGAGTTCGCCGAGCGACGCGCGGAGGAGCTGTCGAAGGGCAACCAGCAGAAGGTCCAGTTCCTGGCGGCCGTGATGCACGACCCGGACGTCCTGCTCATGGACGAGCCGTTCACGGGCCTCGACCCGGTCAACATCGTGCTGTTACGCGAAGCGATCCTCGAGCTGCGCGATCGCGGCAAGACGGTCGTGCTGTCCACCCACCAGATGGAGACGGTCGAGGCGATGTGCGAGTCGGTCGCCATCGTCGACCACGGCCGGACGGTCGTGGCCGGCACGCTCCGCGATGTGAAGCGCTCGACCGGCCGCCGGATGGTCCTCCTGTCCGTCCCCGGTGACCACCGCCTCGAGTGGCTGTCGAACGTCCGCGGCGCCCGACTGCTGCGGCCCGGGATCGAGCGTGCCGAGATCGAGGTGGACCCGGGCGTCGAACCCGACACGATCCTGTCGGCCGCGCTCGCCGCCGGCGCGCGGGTCAACCACTTCGAGGTAGCCGACCCGTCCCTCGAGCAGGTGTTCATCGAGCACGTCGGCCACCCAGCGGACGTCGACGCCCAGGGGACCGGCGCCGGACTGGCAGCGGCGCGTCTCGCGCCCGGCGGCATCTCGAGCACTGACGACACCGAGGCGGTCGCGTGAGCTTCGACGACCCGTTCGAGGAGCCGATCCGCCGGATTCCGGGCGCGGCGGCGCGCGACGGGAGCCTCCTGGCAAACATCTGGCGCGTCGCGCGGCGCGAGCTGCGCGAGCGCGTCCGCTCCCGCCTGTTCTTTGTCTCGACAATGCTGCTCGCACTCCTCGCGGTCGCGGTCTCGCTCACGCCCGTGCTGATCAAGGTCGTCGATCGGGGCACGACCACGACGATCGCCGTCGCCAGCGACGACCCAAAGCTGGTGGCGACCGCCAGCGGCATCCTCGCCTTCTACCTGAACCCCGCGAAGGCGGCCGTGCCGCCGTACTCGTTCGTCTCGACCACGCCCGATGAGGACCTCGCGAAGGCCGTCAACGAAGGCAAGTACGCCGGCGCGCTCGTCGCCCAACGACTGCCCAGCGGGCAGCTCAGCTTCCAGTTCCTGATCGGCGAGTCGGTCGGGGCGGAGCAGATCCAGCAGATGCAGATCGGGACGTTCGCGGTTGGCATCTTCGACTGGATCAACCGCTCCGGCGGCGCTACCGGCTATTCGAATCCGGCGTTCGAGTCGGCGTCGGTTGGCGCGGGTGGCGGCGCGGTCGAACCCGTCGGGGCGAGCGAGTACGCCGGCCGGCGGATCGTCGGCGTGGTCTTCGTGGTGCTGATCTTCATCACGCTCGTGATCTACGGCATGTGGGTCGCGGCGGGGGTCGTCGCGGAGAAGTCGAGCCGGGTGATGGAGCTGTTGATCAGCGCCGCCTCGCCCCAGGAGCTGGTCATCGGCAAGGTGACCGGAATCGGTCTCGCCGGGCTGGTGCAATACATCGCCATCCTGCTGCCCGCGCTCGCGACGCTGCTCCTCCAGGACCGGATCGCGATGCTGATGCTCGGCTCCACGAGCGGCCTCGATGTCTCGATCGGGGTGCTGACGCCGGGGCTGCTCGTCGCCTACGGGGCGTTCTGGGTCCTCGGCTTCGTCCTGTATGCCCTGATCTACGCGGCGGCGGGATCCCTGGTCAGCAGGGCCGAGGATCTCCAGGTCCTCGCGCTGCCGCTGTCGATCATCGCCATCGGCGGCTACATCCAGGCGGTGATGGCCCTGTCGGGTGGCATCAGCACGTTCATCCGGATCTCCTCGTACGTGCCGTTCTGGAGCCCGTTCGTCATGCTGACGCGGCTCACCATCGGCCGCGTCGAGCCATGGGAGCTCGTCCTGTCGTTCGGCCTGCTGGCAGCCTCGATCCCGATCGTCGGCGTGATCGCCGTTCGCGTCTATTCGGCCGGCGTCCTGCTCTACGGCCAGCGACCCGGCGCCCGCGAGATCGTCGGCGCCATCGTCCGCCCGCCGGTCTGACCGATCGGCCGGGGCTCGACCCGCGGCTCAGTCCTCGTCGAACTCCAGCGGCAGGCGCCTGATGAGCGCCAGGACACGCTCCGATCGCGGCGCCGGCCCGAGCAGCATCGCGGCGTCAGCCGCGGCGGCATCGGCGTGGTACGCCTCGGCGTCCGCCG
>CAYXVP010000169.1:0-5060 GCA_964468305.1 uncultured Anaerolinea sp.
CCGAGGTTGCGGTTCGGAACCGGCCGATGGTCATGTTCGGCCTGTCGCCGCCTGACGCCGCTCCGTGCTGAATTCCGGCGGTCAGGTCCCTCCGAGCGATGCCAGGAAGAACTCGCTCATCCGCTGCTCGTACTCGGCGGGATGGAGCTTGATCGCCTGCGTGTGACCGGCGTCGGGCACGATCCACAGCCCGGCGACCTCGCCGTGCGCCGCGACCGAGGCTGCGAGCACATACGCGGATTGCACGTTGATGCGCTGATCCAGCAACCCGTGGGTCAGGAAGATCGGCCGCCCGTGCAGGAGGGTCGTCGTCTCGAGCGGGCTATGCGACTCCAGGTCGACGTGACCGATGATCCTGCCGGCGACGACGCCGCCGGCTTCGAGGATCGTGGGATAGCCATTGCGGGTCAGCTCATCGCGGATCGCGGTGCCGATGTCGCCGTAGGAGCTGTCCGCCCAGATCGCCGCGATACGCGGCTCCTGACCCATCGCGATCATCGTCGTCGCCGCCCCGAGCGAGAAGCCCAGCAGGCCGATCCGTCGTTCCGGCACGCCCTGGGCACGGAGCCAGTCCCAGGCGCCGAGGACGTCGCGGTACTCGACGACGCCGCCGGCGAAACGCATGTCGACCTTCGTCGAGTCGCCGTGGTTGCGCAGGTCGACCATCAGCACCGCGATCCCGTGCCGGTGCAGCATCCCGGCCGCGAGGAGGTCGCCCGGCCCGAAGCGACAGCCGGTGAACCCGTGCGACAGGATCACCGTGGGCGCATCGAGGCCGGTCGGGGCCGGGTACCACGACGCGGCGATGGGGACCTTCGGTGCGTCGCGGGAAGGGAAGCTGGTGATCGTCGGCTCGGGTAGCAGGTACGGCCTGGTGTCGACGTTCTCGATCGAGTACGAGGCGGGGTCGGCGCGACCGCCTGAGCACACCGCGGTCACCTGCGACAGCTTGTCGTAGACCATCATGCTGGCGGCCGAATAGCCGACGAGCAGCAGTGCCACGACGGCAAGTCCGAGGTATCGGCGCCGCAGCCTGAAGCGCCGCCACGCTGACGTTCGCTCGCCGACTGCCGAGTCCGGCGACTCGGTCACGCCCTCGCCCGATCTCACGCTTGCCCTCCCGCCGGCCGGCGGTTTGTTGTCGGATTCTGCCCGGTCCGCGATGTGGACGCCGCTTGCGTCGACCTGTTACCGGATCCGGCCGGACGCCTGCCGGTCAGCTTGCGTCGAGCGCCCGGCGAAGATCTTCGATCAGGTCCGCCGCGCCCTCGATGCCCACTGACAACCGGATGAGCGCCTCGGGCACCTCGAGGCGGGAGCCGGCCACGGAGGCATGGGTCATCACAGCCGGCAGCTCGATGAGGGATTCAACGCCGCCGAGCGACTCGGCGAGGGTGAAGATGCGAGTCGATTCGCAGATCGCGACGGCTCGCTCGCGGGCGCCCACTCCGTCGCGCGCCGCGGGCACGAACGAGACCATCCCGCCACCCGCGCGCATCTGGCGCGACGCGCACGCCGCCTGCGGGTGCGCATGCCGGCCGTTCGCGAGACCCGGGTACGACAGCCATTCGACGTCGTCGCGCTCGGCGAGGAACGTGGCCACCTCGGAGGCATTGGCGGCGTGCCGCCCGACCCGGAGCGGCAGCGTCCGCAGGCCGCGAAGTGCCAGGAAGCAGTCGAACGGCCCGGGGACGGCGCCGGCCGCGTTCTGCAGGAAGCGCAGGCGATCGGCGATCGCCGGGTCGCGCGTCACCGTTACGCCGAGCACGGTGTCGCTGGGTCCGGCGGGGTACTTGGTGGCCGGGTGGAAACGGATGTCGGCGCCGAGATGGAGGGGCCGCTGGAGAATCGGCGAGGCGAAGGTGTTGTCGACGACGAGCAGCGGCCGCGGCCCGCCGCCGTAGCGCTCTCGCAGGACCTCGGCCGCGCCGGCGATGTCGACGACCTTGAGCAACGGATTCGTCGGCGTCTCGAACCAGATCAGCCGCGTCCGCTCGGAGAGCGCCTCCCACATCGCCTCGGGATCGGCGGCGAGGTCGGCGTAGCGGGTCGTGACGCCGTTCGGCTTTCGGACGCGCTCGAGGTAGCGGTACGTGCCGCCATATACGTCGTCGCCGACGACGATCTCGGTCCCCGCACCCGTGTACTCCGAGATCGCGGCCGTTGCGGCAGAGCCCGAGGCGAAGGCGATCCCGAAGCCACCGCCCTCGAGCCAGGCGACCGCGCGCTCGAACCGGTCTCGTGTCGGGTTCTTGGTCCGGGCGTAGTCGAAGTCGTCGATCGGCCGCCCGACGCCCTCCTGGCGATACGTGGAGGTCTGGTAGATCGGCGGCGCGACGGCACCGTACTGCGGATCCGGCTCCTGCCCGGCATGGACGGCGAGGGTCTCGATCGTCAGCTGCTCGTCGAGGTCCTCCGGGCGCATCGAGGTCATGATCGCAGACAGCGGACGGGCGCCGTATCGCTTGCGAATAGTGCTACTATGGACGCGCAAGTTTCGACCCGCCACCGCGCTCGAGCCGAAGGGACCGCCGCCATGCTGCTCTCAGAGCGACTGAACGTCTGGAAGACCGCCTACAACACCGCCAACCTGCCGGTCGGAATGACCGCACCGCCCGACTCGGTCTCCAAGTGGATCGTGATCACCCGGGCGGCGGTCTTCTCGATGACCGTCACGTCGGGGCTGATCGGTGGGCTGCTCGCCATCGGCGCGGAGCGGCTGGAGCAGATCGGCGGCACCGCGGTCGGGACCGGCTTCAGCGTGAACTACTGGTTCCTCGCCCTGGCCGTGTTCGGGCTCGTCGTCGCCCACGCCGCGAACAACATGATCAACGACTACTTCGACCTCGAGGGCGGCATCGACACGGACGACTACGTCCGGGCCCAATACGCCCCGCACCCGATCCTGTCCGGCTGGGTCACGAAGCGCCAGCTCGCCACCGCCATCCTGGTCGCGAACGCGATCGACCTCGCGATCCTGCTGTACCTCATCAGCCAGCGCGGGCCGCTGGTGGCCGCGTTCGCGCTCGGCGGCCTGTTCGTCTCCGTCTTCTACGTCGCCCCGCCGATTCGCCTCAAGTGGCACGGCCTCGGCGAGCCCGGCGTGTTCGTCGTCTGGGGTCCGCTGATGGTCGTCGGAACGTTCTACGTCGCGACCGGCCAGATCCCCGGCTGGGTCTGGATCGCCTCGTTGCCGTACGCGATCCTCGTGACGACCGTTCTGTTCGGCAAGCACATCGACAAGATCGAGGCGGACACGAAGATCGGCGTCCGGACGATGCCCGTGATCCTCGGCGAACGGCGCGCCCGTCTCGTCGCCCAGGCGCTGATGATCGCGTTCTACCCGATCGTCATCGGCGCGGCGCTCGTCGGCTGGATCGGGCCGTGGGTGGGCCTGGTCGTGCTCGGCCTGCCGCGACTCTGGTCCGTGCTGAAGGTGTTCAGCCGGCCGAAGCCCGACGTGCCGCCCCACAGTCACGTCGGCTGGCCCCTGTGGTTCGTCGGCCAGGCGTTCATCCACACGCGCCGGGCCGGCGCACTGCTGATCCTCGGCCTGCTCCTCAACGCATTTTTCCCGGCCAAGCTGCCCTGGCTGTAGTCCCGGGGGGCGGCGCTGACGGACGCCAGCCTCAGCTCGCGGGCCAGTCGGCCTCGAACTCGAGCTCGAGCCCGTCGATGTCGTCGAGGTGCGAGCCCGTCTGCTCGAACCCGAAGCCGGCAATCAGCCGCAGCGATGGCTCGTTCGTCGGCGAGACCGAGGCGACGAAGCGGTGGATGCCGTGGGCCGAGGCCGCCCAGTCGAACATCGCCCGAACCGCCTCACGGGCATAGCCCTGGCGCCGATACGGCGCCTCGATCCGATAGCCGACCTCGAGCCGGCCCTGCTCGTCCGGCGGGCCATGGAACCCGATCGTGCCGACCGCGTGCCGCTCCCCAGCGGCGTCGGTCAGGATGATCAGCCGGCCGAGCCACTCGCGGATCGACGGGTCGGAATCGAGCTGGGCGAGCCGATAGCGGAGGAAGTCGACCAGATCATCCGCGAGGCCATTCGCCACGGTCGCATTCGCGAGCCGCCCGGCCGTCTCGAGATCCTTGTCCTGCAGCGCGCGCATGACTGGGATGGTCATGGACACCAGCTCGAGGCGGGGCGTTCGGATGGTCTCGACCGGCGCGTCGTCGAACGCCGCCGCAACGCCGGCGGTGCCGGCGGGCGACTCAGTCACCGCGTCCGCCGCGATGGGCCAGGTACTCGAGCAGGTCGAGCTTGGTCACGACGCCCGCCGGCCGGCCCTTCGCGACCGGGACCACCGCCGGCGTGCCGCCGGACAGGAGGCCGAACGCATCGTCCAGCGACGCCCCGATGTCGACCATCGGCAGCGGTGCGTCCATGACCTCGCCGACGGTCCGCTCCACGACCGTCGGATCCCGGTAGGCCCGGTCCAAGAGTCCCTTCTCGCTGACGGAGCCGACGATACCCTCGACCTCGTCGCCCTCCGGGCGCTCGGAAACGGGAAGCTGGCTGATGCCGTACAGCTGCAGCAGGTCGATCGCCGCCCCGACGCGATCGGTGGTCCGGGCGAGGACCACGTCGGGCAGCTCCGTGCCGCGGTGGCGGGCGCGCAGCACCTCGTCGACGCGGACGACCGCGCCGGTCGTCGTCAGCAGCCCGTTGGCTCGCAGCCACTCGTCGTTGTAGAGCTTCGACATGTAGTTCCTGCCACCGTCCGGGAAGATGACGACGAGCACCGCGTTCTTCGCCGCGGCCGGGTCCGAGGCCATGATCCGGCGAGCCTCGTCGAGGGCGGCGATCAGGGCCGTCCCGCACGACTCGCCGGCGAGAATCCCTTCCTCCCGCGTGATTCGCCGCGCCATCGCGAACGCATCACGGTCCGAGACGCGCACCCAGCGGTCGACCATCGCGGCGTCATAGGTGCCCGGGAAGAAGTCCTCGCCGATGCCCTCGGTGAGGTACGGCCTCGCGGTGTCGCCGGAGAGCACGGAGCCTTCCGGGTCCGCACCGACGACGATCAGGTCCGCATTCCTCGAGCGCAGGTAGCGCG
>CAYXVP010000170.1:0-5054 GCA_964468305.1 uncultured Anaerolinea sp.
GCAGGTAGCGAAATCGCCGATTCGTCTCCTCGGCAGTCGCGAAGCCGGCGTATTGGCGCATCGTCCAGAGGCGGCTTCGGTACATCGTCGCCTGCACGCCACGGGTGAACGGCGGCTCGCCGGGCCTGCCGAGGTCCGCGTCCTCGACCAGCCCAGCGGTATCGGCGGGCGTGTACAGGTCCTCGATCTTGATGCCCGACGAGGTCTCGAACCTGTCGCGGCGTTCGGGGGCGGCGTCGATCGCCCGCTGCCGCGTCGACGCCCGCCAGCGCTCCCGCCCCGCATCCTGGGCCGGACGCGACCGATCCGTCACCTGCGCGACTCCCTCACCTACGCGACTCCGTCACCTATGCGACTCCGTCACCTGCGGTAGCCGTTCGTCATTCGATCACGAGCAGCAGGTCGCCCAGCTCGACGGTCTGGCCCGGACCGACCGCGATTCGCGCCACCGTGCCGGCGCGCGGGGCCTTGAGCTCGTTCTGCATCTTCATCGCCTCGAGGACCAGCAGGCGCCGTCCCGACTCGACCGCGTCGCCTTCGGCGACGTCGATGGAGACGACCCGCCCCGGGATGATCGCACGCAGCTCCGACGGTCCGCCCCTCACCGCGTCGGTTCGCGCGTTCGTCGCGCGCTCGCGAAGCCGGGCGCGCCGCTCCGTGTCGACGTCGAGCTCGAAACGCCAGCCATCGACGACGACCTCCAGGCGCCGCACGCCGGCCGCGGCCCTGGCCGGGTCCGCGATGTGTGAGATGAGCACGTGGTGCGCCGCACGTTCGCGGTCGCTCGCGCTGTCGCGGTCGCCCGCGCCCTCGCGCAGGATCGCCCGCGGCGGCCCGAGCTCGGACAGGGTAGCGGTGACGCGCTCGCCGTTGACTTCGACCAGCTCGGCCGGGCCGATCTCCACCACGACGGTCGCGGCGCCCGCTCGTGATGGCTGGGTGGGGCGGGCGAAGGCAACCCGGAGCGCACGACGGCCAGCCCCCGGCTCGCGTCCGTGTCCGTCGCGCCCATCGCCGCCGTTGTGGCCGTTCAGCTCGTCGGCCATCGATCCACCATCGCCTCGAGGGCGGCCTCGCCCCAGCCCGTCGGCTCGGGCGACGGGTCTGCCCATGGCGGGAGCCGGCCGTCGATCGCATGCCGCAGGTTGATCGCCTGCCCCCCGATCGCCTGGGTACCCGGGCGAGACTCCACGGCTCGGTCGTGCGCGGCGATCGAGAGCGCGGCGGCCAACTGGGCCAGCCGCCCGGCCCGTCCCGACTCTTCGGCGCCGTTCCAGTGCTCCGCAACCCAGCCGGTCGAGAGCGCGCCGGCCCTGAAGCCCGGGTGCCCCGCGACGTACCGGTGAAACGGGAGGGACGTCTGGATGCCGCCAACCTCGGTCCGCTCGAGCGCCGCCTCGAGCAGGTCGAGGGCGGCGCCACGATCCCGGGTGTGGACCATGATCTTGGCCAGGAGGTTGTCGTACTCGGGCGGGACGCGGTCCCCAGCCGCGACGGCGGTGTCGACCCTTATGCCCGGGCCCGCGGGCATGACCCAGTGGCGTATGTGCCCCGGAGTCGGGGTGAAGTCACGGCCCGGATCCTCGGCGGAGACGCGGACCTCGATGGCGTGGCCGTCCGGGATCGGGCGCCGGGCGGCCGCGATGGCGGCCTCGGACAGGGGCCGGCCGGCGGCCAGGAGCAGCTGCTCGCGCACGATGTCCACGCCGCTGACGAGCTCCGTCACGCCGTGCTCGACCTGGAGCCGCGTGTTGACCTCGAGGAAATGCACTTCACCGCTCGGCGAGCGGAGGAACTCGGCCGTCGCCGCATTTGTCAGCCCGGCTGCGGTCCCGATCGCGACGGCATGGGCATGGAGCTGGGCGCGCTCGGCGGCGGTCAGGCCGGGCGCGGGCGCCTCCTCAACCAGCTTCTGGTGGCGTCGTTGGATCGAGCAGTCGCGCTCACCCAACGCGATGACAAGGCCAGTTGCGTCGCCGAGCAGCTGGACCTCGACGTGGCGGGCTGGGAGGATCTCCCGCTCGAGGTAGACGCGGCCGTCGCCGAATGCGCTCGCCGCCTCCCGCGAGCCCTCCAGCAGCGCGACCGGTAGGTCCTCCACCCGGGCGACGCGGCGCATGCCCCGGCCACCACCACCCGCAGCCGCCTTGACGAGGAGAGGAAAGCCGATCGATCCGGCCTGCTCAATGAGGGGCGGGAGGTCGTCGGATCGGTCGATCGCCGCCGGCGACAGCGAGCCGGGCACGATCGGCACGCCCGCGTCGCGGGCCAAAAGGCGCGCACGCAGCTTGTCGCCGAGCGCCTCGATCGCCTCCGGCGACGGACCGACGAAGACGAGGCCCGCAGCGATCGCCGCCCGGGCGAACGCGGCCCGTTCCGCGAGGAAGCCATACCCGGGATGGACCGCGTCAGCACCCATCGCGGCCGCGGCCGCGAGGATCGCGCCGATGTTGAGGTAGCTCTCAGTTGGCGGAGGCGGGCCGATGCGCATCGAAGCGTCGGCAAGGCCGACGTGCGCGGCGTGGGCGTCCGCATCGCTGAAGACCGCGACGGTCTCGAGGCCCAAATCCCGACACGCCCGCATGATTCGGACCGCGATCTCACCGCGGTTGGCGATGAGGACCCGCCGAAACGGGAGCTCGCTGTCTTTGCGCAAAGACATGTCCGTCACGAAGCTTGGTCCCCGTGGCCGGTCACTCAATCCACCGTCGTGCGTTGTCCAGCCGGGATCAGAGCGGGATGTTGCCGTGCTTCTTGCGCGGGTTCGTGTCGCGTTTGCCATGCAACGCCGCGAGGCCGGCGATGAGCCGCGGTCGTGTCTCGGACGGTTTGATGACGTCGTCGACGTACCCGCGACCAGCCGCGACGTATGGGTTGGTGAATCTCGTCTCGTACTCCGAAACCAACCGCGCCCGCTCGGCCTCCTGGTCGGCCGCGCGTGCGATCGTGTCCTTGAAGATGATCGCGACCGCACCCGCGGGACCCATCACCGCGATCTCTGCGGATGGCCACGCGAGATTCAGATCGCCCCGGATGTGCTTGCTGCTCATGACGTCATAGGCACCGCCGTACGCCTTACGCGTGATGACTGTGAGCTTTGGCACCGTGGCCTCGCAGTACGCATACAGCAGCTTCGCGCCGTGGCGGATGATGCCGCCGTGTTCCTGCCCCACTCCGGGCAGGAAGCCGGGCACGTCGACGAACGTGACGAGTGGCACGTTGAATGCGTCGCAGGTTCGGACGAAGCGCGCAGCCTTGACCGACCCGTCGATATCCAGCGCACCCGCAAGAACCGACGGCTGCTGGGCGACGACACCGATGCTCTGTCCGCCGAGCCGGGCGAAGCCAGTGATGATGTTCTGCGCCCAGCCGGGCTGAACCTCCAGCCACGAATCGCGATCGATCACGCCCCGTAGCACCTCGTGCATGTCGTATGGCGCTTGTGGCTCGTCCGGGATGATCGAGTCGAGCGCGACGTCCATCCGGTCGATCGGATCGTCGGCGTCAATCGCCGGAGGTCGCTCGAGATTGTTCGGCGGCAGATAGCCCAGCAGCTGGCGGGCGGCGACCAACGCACTCGCCTCATCTGGCGCGGCGAGATGTGCAACGCCGCTCTTCGTGGTGTGGGTCGTGGCGCCACCCAGGAACTCCGCGTCGACTTCTTCGTGCGTGACGGTCCGAACGACATTCGGCCCGGTGACGAACATGTAGCTCGTCCCCTCGACCATCACCGTGAAATCCGTCATCGCCGGCGAGTACACGGCACCTCCGGCACACGGCCCGAGGACGACCGAGATCTGGGGCACGACCCCCGAGGCGAGGACGTTGCGCAGGAATATCTCGGCGTAGCCGCCAAGCGAAGCGACGCCCTCCTGGATTCGCGCGCCTCCCGAATCGTTGAGCCCGATCACCGGCGCGCCAACCTTGAGTGCCAGGTCCATGACCTTGCAGATCTTCTCGGCATACGCCTCGGAGAGCGATCCACCGAACACCGTGAAGTCCTGGCTGAAGACGTAGACGGTCCGCCCGTCGATCCGGCCATGCCCGGTGACCACGCCATCGCCGAGCGGGCGCTGGTCATCCGCACCGAAATCCGTCGAGCGGTGGACGACAAAGCGGTCGAGCTCGACGAACGAGTCTGCATCGAGCAACAGCTCGAGCCGCTCACGGGCCGTCAGCTTTCCAGCGGCGTGTTGCTTCTCAACGCGATCTGCTCCCCCACCGAGCAAAGATTCCGCGCGGAGTGCCTCGAGTTGTGCGATTCGCTCATCGTTGGTGGGCACCGGACGACTCCGTGTCTTTGCGCAAGGACAGCTGTGGAATGGCCTCGCATTGATGATAGTCGCGGTCAATGGGCCTACGGCCTGCGGCTAAACCGGTCCAGGAAGCCGCCCTGGCTATCCACACTTCGGTGCACAACTCGCACATCCTGTGGATAAGTCGAGGGCGCCGGAGAGCCGCGGCTGCGCTAGCATCGAGATCGGCGTCCGGGCCTGCGCCACGGCCAATGGATTCGCTGCCGGCACCCCTGCTCCGGCAAGTCCTGAACACCGCCTTCGCGAGAGAACGAGGTGAAGCCCCGGTGACGAACGTGATTGCGATTGCCAATCAGAAGGGCGGTGTCGGAAAGACGACTACGGCCATCAATCTGGCCGGCGCCCTCGCCGAGGATGGCCGGCGAGTGCTGTGCATCGACATGGATCCACAGGCGAACCTCACCGCCGGCCTCGGTATCAACCTCAACACCGTCGACCTGTCGATGGCCGATGTCCTCGTCGGCCGCACCACCATCGACGAGATCATCCGGCCGACCGAGACCGAGGGCATCGACATTGCGCCGGCGCACATCGACCTCGCTGCGACCGAGGGCGAGCTGTTCACGATGCTCGGCCGGGAGTCGCTCCTGCGGGATGCGATCGAGGGTCGGCTCAAGAAGCGCTACGACTACGCGCTGATCGACTGCCCGCCGAACCTCGGCCTGTTGACGGTGAATGGCCTCGTCGCCGCGGACGGCGTGATCATTCCCGTCCAGACGCAGTACTACGCCATGAAGG
>CAYXVP010000171.1:0-1736 GCA_964468305.1 uncultured Anaerolinea sp.
GGCCGGCCGCCCGTCGGGCCGCCTCGATGGCCGCCAGGACGGAGCCGTAGCCGGCCGCGGCCAGCGTCGTCCGTCCGTCGACTCCGCCGACGACGTGCAGGCTGTCGCGCGCTCCGGCGGCGCGGGCGAGGCTCAGCCGATCTGCCAGGCCGAGCGGGACCATCACGCTGTGGAGGGCGTGGAAGCCGTCGCGGCGCTGCTCGCCTACCGACAGGGTGAGGTTCAGCTTGGCCGGGGCGAGCCGGACAACCGGCGCGAGCAGGTCCGCCGTCATCGGAACGCCTCGAGGAGGCGGAGCCAGTCCTCGACAGAGAGGGTCTGCGGTCGTCGATCGCCGGCGATGCCCGCGGCAGCGAGCGCGCGGTCGACCCTCGCCTGGCCGACGCGGGGTCCGGTTGCTCCGTCCGGGCCGGCATGGAGCTGACGCGCGAGGACGTTGCGGAGCATCTTCCGCCGCTCCCGGAAGCCGGCCTGGACGAGGCTCCAGAGGGCTTCGTCGCGCTCCGCGGCGAGCGCGCGGCCGGGATGTGGCTCGAGGACCACGACCGCCGACGCCACCTTGGGCGCCGGCTCGAACGCCTCCGGTGGGACCCGAAGCGCCACCCGAACCGCCGCGTGGAGCTGCACGAAGACCGACAGATAGCTCATCCGCCCCGGCACCGCGGCGATGCGTTCCGCGACCTCCGCCTGGAGCATGAGCACGAGCCGGTCGGGCGTCGGGTCGCCACCCAGGAATCGATGCAGGATCGGGCTCGTGACGTGGTACGGCAGGTTGGCCACGACGCGATATGGGCTCGGGACCACCGTGGAAAGGTCCTGATCCAGTGCGTCGCCCTCGATGAGCCGGAGCTGCCCGCTGGCGAGGGGCGTCTCGAAGCGCCCGCGCAGGTAGGCCCCGAGCCCGGCGTCGAGCTCGATTGCCGTGACCTCGGCCCCCCCGTCGAGGAGGCCCCCCGTCAGGATGCCGAGCCCGGGACCGATCTCGAGGACGCGCGTCCCGGGTCCCGCCTCCGCGAGATCGAGAATCGCCTGGAGCACGTCCGGATCGGCCAGGAAGTTCTGCGACTTCGCGTGGCTGGCCCGGAGGCCCTCCCGGCGCAGGATGCGCCGGACCTCCAGCGGGTCAAGACGAGCCGAGCGGGCCGGTGCGGGCCAGGCGGCGCGCGCCGTCATCGCGCCAGCGGCAGGGATGGCGTGGCCTCGAGGTCGAGACCCGCTCGCTCCCCGGCGGCGAACCGGCGCGCCCCCGCGGCACCGATCATCGCCCCGTTGTCGGTGCACAGTGCCGGCCGGGGCACGATCAGTGGCACCTGCAGGGCCTCGGCCTCGCCGGCCAGGCGCTCACGGAGGACGGCGTTGGCCGCCACGCCGCCGCCGAGGACGATGGAGCGTGCGCCGACGGCCTGAGCGGCCCGCGCCGCCTTCGAGACGAGCACGTCGACGACCGCGTCCTGGAAGGCCCACGCGAGCTCCGCGACCACGGCGTGGGGCAGCGGCTCCTCCGGCTCGCGCAGCCCCGCGTCGGCACGCGCGACGTCGACGGTCCGCCGCGCGGCGGTCTTCAGCCCGGAGAACGAGAAGTCATAGGAGTCGCCGAGCCAGGCCCGCGGGAACCTCGCGTCGTGGCGGGTCGCGGCGCCCGCCGCGTTCTGGATCGAGGGGCCGCCCGGGTACGACAGGTCGAGCAGGCGGCCGACCTTGTCGAACGCCTCGCCCGCGGCATCGTCGACGGTCTG
>CAYXVP010000171.1:1746-5038 GCA_964468305.1 uncultured Anaerolinea sp.
CCTGCACGAACGCAAAAGCAGTGCCCAGCGTGGCCAAGATTCCGGTGCGCCCTTCTGTCTTCTGCTGCGCCGCCAGCTACTTCTGCTTTTTCAGCAGCGCATCCGCCGCCCGCATATGCGCGTCGAATGCCGGCGCGACCTTCTCGACAAAGCTCTTGAGCTCGGCGTTCTTGATTGCCGGAAGGAATTGGGTCGTCACCGCGTCGATCACAGCCTTGTGGTACGCGACCTCGTGGGCGAGAAACTCCTTGTCGAACGCCGCTCCCGGGGAATGGTCGACGGTCTGGCCGGGGAGGCGGTACGTCGGGTGGTCGGTCATCTCGACGAGGAACGTGTGGCCGCCCGAGACGACGAGGGCGACGAGCGGGAAGACCGGTTCGGGGCCATCCGCCTGGCCCGCGTCGCGCAGCCACGCGGCATAGACGTGGCCCTCGAGGTGGTTCACGCCGACGAGCGGCTTGTCGTGAACCCACGCCAGAGTCTTGGCAACGTTGATCCCGACGAGCAGGGACCCGGCGAGACCGGGGCCGCGCGTCACGGCGACCGCGCCGACGTCGGCCCACGATGCGCCGACGTCTCGCCAGGCCTCGTCGAGCACCGGCAGGATCCAGCGCAGGTGCGCCCGGGCTGCTACCTCGGGGACGATGCCGCCCGCCGGCGCATGCAGTGCGACCTGGCTGGCGACGACGTTCGAGCGGATGCGGCTCCCGCCCTCGACCAGGGCGACGCCGGTCTCGTCGCACGACGACTCGACGGCGAGCACGAGCGGGCCGGTGGTTGCGACGTTCATCCGCGGTACAGATCCGGCGGCGGCACCGCGGGCACATTCTCCGGATCGATCGGTCGCGCCTCGAGCGCGGCCCGCAGGCGGGCGAGCCGCTCCCGCATCGCCGGCGCCGCGAGCGCGTCCGTCGTCATGATGAGGGCGTCCTCGCCGTTGTCGGAGTAGTAGCGGGGCCGGATCCCGACGGGCCGGAAGCCATACTTCTCGTACAGGCGCCGGGCGGGCATGTTCGACAGGCGGACCTCGAGGGTCGCCTCGCGGGCGTTGCGCTCCACGGCCCGGCCCAGGAGCCCGAGGAGCAGCCACTCGCCGATGCCGCGGCGGCGCCACCGCGGGTCGACGGCGAAGGTCGTGATGTGGGCCTCGTCGACCATGACCCACAGCCCGCCGAAGCCGACGATCTCGTCTCCCGCGCGAGCCACCACGTAGCTCGCCAGGCGGTTCGTGCGCAGCTCGTTGCGGTACGCCTCCTCCGGCCACGGCACCGAGAAGCTCGCCCGCTCGATCGCGTGGACAGCCTCGAGGTCGTCGACCGTCATCGGCTCGACGCTGATCCTCAGCGGGGGTCGCGCGACCACGCCACCCCTCCTTCCGGCTCGGTCGGCGGACCGCCGCGCGGCGGGACGGCGTACGCGGGGACGAGTCGTTCCGGATCATCCGCGTCCCCGGCTGCGAGCCGCGCCACCCCAAGCCCCAGCAGGGTGGTGGGCAGCGCCATCACGGCAGTACGGCCCCGCTCGAGCGCCGACCCGGTGGCACGTCCGTCGAGATCGACCGCGATGTCGTGGTCGCCGTCCCGGTCGTGAGCGCCCGCGACCTCCGGTGCCCTGCCGCGCTCGATACGGAGGCGGTCGCGGGGTCCCGAGGGCAGCCACAGGCGCCCTGCTCCAGCGAAGCCGGCGAGGAGCGCCTCCGACGTCGCGATGCCGACGACGGGGACCCGCAGCTCGTGCGCGAGGGTCTTCGCCGTCGCGAGACCGACGCGCAGCCCGGTGAACGCGCCGGGTCCCGTGCCCACGATGACGCCGGCGAGGCCTGACAGGCCGAGGTCCGCGCGAGCGAGCAATCGTTCGATCGAGGGCAACAGCTTCTGCGAGTGCCGGTAGCGGCCCTCGAAGGCGTCCGTTGCCAGGATCTTGCCGTCGGGAGTTCCGGCCGCGACGACGATCGTGCTGGTCGCCGTGTCGAGCACCAGCAGCCACGGCATTGCGGGCGTTGCGGTGGTCACGGCCGCGCACAAACCGCGCGGGCCGCCGACACATATCGGCCTCCGGCGGCGCCGTACCCTTCGAGGCGCAGCGTCCGAGGCTCGTCCGCGCCACCGTCGATGCGCACGTCGAGGCGATCCTCGGGCAGCGCGTCGCCGAGCCGGTCGGGCCATTCCACCAGGACGACCCCGCTCGCCTGGCGGTCGTCGAGGAGGCCGCCATCGATGGCCTCCCGGGCGCTCGACAGCCGATAGAGGTCGATGTGGAACAGCGGCAGCCGGCCTGCGTACTCACCCATCAGCACGAACGACGGCGAGCTGATCGTGCCGCGCACGCCGAGCCCAGCGCCGAAGCCCTTTGCGAAGACCGTCTTGCCGGCGCCGAGCTCGCCCCACAGGCACACGACGTCGCCCGGTTCGGCGACCGACGCGAGCGACGCCGCGAAGTCGCGCGTCGCCTCGGGACTCGTGCTCACCAGGTGCACCATCGGAACGACGGCGGGCGCCGCCCGCCCGTCAGGCAAAGCGCTCGAGATCGCCGAGCGGGATGGCGACAGGCGGCCGGCCACCAAAGCGCACGAAGGCCGCCTCCAGGGTCACGCCGGCCGGGAAGCGGCGCGGCCCGGCGAGCCCTGCCCATGTTCCCTCCGCGCCGGCGAGCGGGCCGGACCGGACCCGGACCAGGTCCGCGGGCGCGTTCGGCAGGAGCACGCTGGGATCGTCGATGACCACGGCCGGCGGGTCGCCGACGATCGCGACCATGCCGCCCTCGACCGCCTCGAACAGGGCCATCACCGGCGACGCGATTGGCCGGCGCGACGCGCCGGCGAGGACCAGGACGCCGAACGCCCGCAGCCCGGGGGAGGCCGCCCCGCGGGACAAACGTAATTTGACGATTCGCGCCGCCTGGACGTTGCGACGGGCGAGGTAGGAGGCAACACCGCGGTCGATCACCAGGCCGACACGCGACGGGCCAATGCTGTTCGCCTCGACGACGATATCGCGGATGCCCGGTGATGCCGCCGAAAAGCCTTCTATCCTGATATGGGCATCCTGATCGAGCAGGTTTTGCCGCACGATGATCGCTTGCACAAGCGGCGGCTGGCCGGCCGTGGTTGCCTGCTGGTTGGCGCGGACGAACACCGATGCTTCGTTGGAAAAAACGTTTCGGTCCGGGCCGGCCCGATACACGTTGCCCTCGAGGATGTGGTTGTCGAGGATCTGCACTCGCCAGCCCGGCTGCAAATGACCATACGGGAGACCGATCCCGGCCAAACCGCTGTGCCGGTTTGACTGGTTTT
>CAYXVP010000172.1:0-5033 GCA_964468305.1 uncultured Anaerolinea sp.
GGCGACCAGATGGCGGTCCACGTGCCGCTGTCGTCGGCCGCCCAGGAAGAGGCGCGGACGATGATGCTGTCGACCGCCAACCTGCTGTCCCCGGCGGACGGCACGCCGGTCGTGGCGCCGACCCAGGACATGGTCCTCGGCTGCTACTACCTGACGATGGAGCGCGAGACGACCGGCAAGAAGAAGGCGGCCCCACTCCGCGTCTTCGGCGACGAGGACGAGGCGCTGTACGCCTACGAGCTGTCGGCGCGCGGCCTCGATCGCGCGAGCGGCCGCGTGACCGACGACGGCGGTGACGGGCTCAAGACCCACGCCCCCGGCCACCTCGAGCTACACGAGCCCATCGAGGCAGTCGTGTCGGCCTGGAACGAGGAGGCGGGCGAGTTGCGGCCGACTCGCGTCCGGACCACCGTCGGCCGGATCATCTTCAACCAGATCGCGCCCGATCGGCTCCGGTTCACCGAGCTGACCAATCGCGAGATGCGTCGGACCGACCTCAAGAAGCTCGTCGACGAGTGCTACCGGCTGCTCGGCCCTGCCGACACCGCGCACCTCGTGGATGGCATCAAGAGCGTCGGCTTTGAGTTCGCGACGCGTGGCGGCATGACGATCGGCCTGTGGGACATCGTTACCCCGCCCCAGAAGGCAGAGTCACTCAAGGTGGCCGACGGCCAGGTCGGTGACATCGACAAGCAGTTCCAGCGCGGCCTCATCACCGAGGAGGAGCGCTACGAGCAGGTCGTCGAGCTGTGGAAGCGCACGACCGACAGCATCTCGGCCGCGATGATGCAGCAGCTCCCGGAGGAAAACGCCCTCCGGATGATGACCGACTCCGGCGCCCGCGGGAACAAGGGCAACATCGGCCAGCTCGGCGCGATGCGCGGTCTCATGGCCGACCCGTCTGGCAGGAATGCCGGTCCCCGAGTACTTCACCTCCACCCCCGGCGCCCGCCAGGGCCTCGCCGACCAGGCGCTCCGCACCGCGGACTCCGGCTACCTGACGCGGCGCCTGGTCGACGTCGCCCAGGACGTCATCACCAAGGAAGACGACTGTGGCACGGAGGAGGGGAGCTGGATCACGGCGGTCGACACGGCCGACATGACCGGCGCGACCTGGCCCGCCACCGACGACACCACCCGGCGCAATGTCCTCGACGAGTTCCGCCGGCGCCTCGTCGGCCGGTTCTCCGCGGCGCCCATGAACGACCCGAACACCAAGGGCAAGGACCCGGCGCTCCTCGTCGATCGCAACGACATGATCACCGAGGAAGTCGCCCAGAAGCTCGAGGACGCCGGGATCGAGGAGGTCCTCGTCCGCTCACCCCTCACCTGCGAGGCGCGCTATGGCGTGTGCCGCCGGTGCTACGGCCGCAACCTCGCCTCCGGCGAGCCGGTCGGGGTGGGCGAGGCGGTCGGCATCATCGCCGCGCAGTCGATCGGCGAGCCGGGCACCCAGCTGACGATGCGGACCTTCCACACCGGCGGTGTGGCGGGCCTCGACATCACGGCGGGCCTGCCTCGAGTCGAGGAGCTGTTCGAGGCCCGCGTGCCCAAGGGCAAGGCCGAGATCAGCCACATCGACGGCGTCGTGTCGATCTTCCGGGCCGACACCGGCACCAAGGTCAAGGTCACGAGCCGCGAGTCCTACGACTCGCCGCTGAACCTGCCCAAGAAGGCCGAGCTGCTGGCCGCCGCGGGCGACTCGGTCACTCTCGGCCAGGTCGTCGCGCGCGTCGACGGCGGGCCGGACGTCGTCGCGCCGGTGGCGGGTTTCCTCGTGAATACCAACGACGGTCTCGTGATCCGCGGCGAGGACGTCGTCGAGCGCGAGTACGCGATCCCGCACAACGCCCGGCTCCTCGTCACCGAGAGCCAGGAGGTCCGCGCCGGCGACCCGATCACCGACGGACCGATCAACCCGCAGGAGTACCTCGACACACGGGGCCGCGACGCGGTCCAGCGCTACCTGGTCAAGGAGGTCCAGAAGGTCTACCGCAGCCAGGGCGTGACCATCAACGACAAGCACATCGAGATCATCGTTCGCCAGATGCTGCGCAAGGTGCGCATCGACCAGCCGGGCGACAGCGAGCTGCTGCCTACCGAGCTCATCGACCGGCTCGACTTCGAGGAGGTCAACAACCGCGTGCTGGCCGAGGGCGGCGAGCCCGCCACCGCGCAGACGGTCCTCCTCGGCGTGACCAAGGCCTCGCTCAACACCTCCAGCTTCCTGGCTGCCGCCTCCTTCCAGGAGACGACCCGGGTGCTCACCGAGGCGGCGATCAACGGCGCCAAGGATCACCTGATCGGGCTCAAGGAGAACGTCATCATCGGCAAGCTCATCCCGGCCGGCTCCGGCGCCCCCGCGAACCTCGCGGCGCGCAAGGAGCGCGAGCGCCGGGCCGCCCTCGAGGCGCTCGCCGGCGAGGCGCTCGACGAGGGCGCCGAGGCGTACAACCCGTTCCTCGAGGGAGGGGAAGGGAGGCCCGCGCCGGACGACGACGCGGCGCTGCTCGGCAAGCCCGAAGCACCCCCCGAGGAGGCCGAGTTCAACCCGTTCCTGGCCGAGGCCGAAGCCGCGGCGGCCGGGGCCGGCAAGGACGCCGACGAGGGCGCCGAGGGCTGAAAGGACGGCCCGTGGTCGGGCCTATCCCACAGCACTCCAGCTGCGCCGGCATCGCCGGCGCAGCGCCGTTTCTACGCTCGTTCTGAGCTGGGCGCTGAAGCCGCGTACAGATGCCACGCGCCGGGCACGCCCTTGAGCTCGTGCTCGCCGCGACTCTCGAACACGAGACCCGAACCGGCCACCAGGTCCTTGACGGTGTTCGAGACGAGGACTTCTCCGGCGGCGGCACGGGCGCCGACGCGAGATCCGATGTGGACGGCGATGCCGCGCACCGCCTGGCCGTCCAGCTCGACCTCGCCGGTGTGCACGCCGACGCGGACCTGGAGACCCATGGCCCGCGCGTCCTCGCAGATCGCGAGGCCGCAGCGGACCGCGCGGGCGGGACCGTCGAAGACCGCGAAGAAGCCGTCGCCCGCGGTATCCACCTCGCGTCCGCGGAATCTCGACAGGAGCGATCGGACACGCCGCTGGTGATTCGCGAGGAGGTCCTTCCACGGTCGATCCGCAAGTTTCACGGCCTGCTCGGTGGAGCCGACGATGTCGGTGAACAGGACGGTCGCCAGGACCCTGTCGAAGTCGACCTCCGCGCCGTGGGCGGCGGCGAGGAAACGCTCGATGGCGGCCATGAGCGGCTCCTGATCGCCCGACAGCGGGTAGTGGTCCGCGCCGTCGAGCTCGAGGAGGCGGGCACCCGGAACGTTCGCGGCCAAGTAGCGGGCCTCTTCGATGTCGATGTACGGGTCGCGCACGCGCTGCGTGACCAGCACCGGGACCTGGATCGTCGGCAGGACATCTCGGATGTCGGTGTCCCGCAGCAGGCGTTCGAAGACGAGCGCCGCACCAGGGCTTGCGGCAGACCGGAAGAACGACGCGATCGCCTGACGGAAGGCCGCGTCCGAGGCATGGGACGCATAGGACTCGCGGGCCAATTCGTCGCTTACGCGCTGCGTGCCCCACCCGCCATCGATATCGTCGAGGTAGGTGTCCCAGCGGTCGGACGCCCAGCCCCACGGGTAGTCCGCGCTGCGGAGGCCGCGCGCGACCGAGCCGTGGAGCACGCAGGCGAAGACGCGTGAGGGCTGCGCCGCGGCGAAGACGGCGCACAGATTCGCGCCGATCTCGAACCCGAACAGCGCCGCGCGCTCGACCCCGGCCGCGTGCATCACTGCCCGAATGTCATCGAGCTGAGCTTCGTACGTGGGTGGTGCGGACGATTCGAGCCGGTCGGAGAGGCCCGTTCCGCGGCGATCGAACACCACCACGCGCGAGAAGGATCCCAGCCGCCTGAGCCCACGGGCGAACGGCTCGATCCGCCACATGTGCTCCACATTGGACGCGAACCCGGGCACGAAGACGAGATCGAACGGGCCCTCGCCGAAGAGCTGGTAGGCCAGGTGGGCGCCATCCGGCGTCTTGACGTAGCGGACCTCGGGCGCGTCCATTGCGGACAGTTTCGCGCCTCGAGGACACCGTCGTGACCCCGCGGCGAGCAGCGCCCGCCGAGCGTGATTCACGTTTGACACTCCGATCGGCGAATTGATAAACTCCGCGTTCGTGCCGCTGGGTCCAGCGACCCCGGCGCTCATCGGCAGCGGTGCCCCTCACCGCGCCGTCTGTTGACCAACAAGAAACCGAGGTCCCTGTCTTCGTGCCGACGATCAACCAGCTCGTACGCCACGGCCGGCGCGCCAAGATCGCCAAGATCAAGGCGCCTGCCATGCGCAAGAACTGGAACAGCCTGCGCCAGCGCCAGGTGCCGATTCCGGGCGCCCCGCAGAAGCGCGGCGTCTGCCTGCAGGTCCGGACGATGACGCCCAAGAAGCCGAACTCGGCTCTGCGCAAGATCGCGCGCGTGCGCCTGACCAACCAGATGGAGGTCACGGCCTACATCCCCGGCATCGGCCACAACCTACAGGAGCACTCGGTCGTCCTTGTCCGCGGCGGTCGGGTCAAGGACCTGCCCTCGGTCAAGTACCACATCATCCGCGGCACGCTCGACGCCGCCGGTGTCCGCGATCGCAAGCAGGGTCGTAGCAAGTACGGCGCGAAGGCCGCCCCCGCGGTCGGCGGGAGGTCGTAGGTGCCGCGCCGAGCAGGGATCGCCCGGAAGACCAAGTACGAGCAGGCGCCCGTCAATCGCACGACCGAGCGGTTCCACGCCAAGCTCATGACCAACGGCAAGCGCCGGCTGGCCCAGCGGATCCTGCGCCAGGCGCTCGCCCGCGCCGAGGCCTCCGCGCGCCGGCCCGGGCTCGAGGTCATGGAGTCGGCCCTTCGCAATGCCACCCCGATCATCGAGGTAAAGCCGCGCCGCGTCGGTGGCGCGACCTACCAGGTCCCGGTGGAGATCCGGGGCGATCGCCGGCTGTCGCTCGGCGTCCGCTGGCTCGTCCAGGCAGCCCGCAAGCGC
>CAYXVP010000173.1:0-5029 GCA_964468305.1 uncultured Anaerolinea sp.
CGCCCGACGTCGCGACGCAGTCGGTCGGCGAGGAGCCGAACCGCCGGATCGTGGTCCTGCCCCCCGCCTGATCTCATGCCCGGGGGACGCTCCGGCCCCGGGCAACGCGCGCCCCCCCGCGCGCGCCTCAGGCCGCCCTGAAGCCGCCCCGGAAGGAGAGTCTGGAGCCCGCGTCGTAGAACGCGAGCGTGCGCCGCAGCGGCTCGTCGCGCCGCTCGTCGCCCGCCGCCACCCGCCAGATCACGCGCGCCAACTCCTCGGCGCGCCGCATCAGCTCGGCCTCGGAACGTGGGACCGGGATGTCGGCGTAGGTCGGGTGACGGCGCGGCCAGGCGACGGCCTCGGTCGGCAGCTGTGGGATGACCAGGAACACGACGCGGGCGTGGCCGGCGGCGAGCATCGCCCGGCCGTCGATCGCACGCAACGGCGGTCGCAGCTTCGCCGCCTCCTTCTCCGCGGCGATCGCGTCCGGCGATCCGGCCCGTGGCGGCGCGACGATGCCCGCCCGGCGCACCAGCACGCGGAGCTCCTCGCCGGAGAACTGGCCGGTTCGGGCGAGCACGATCAGTCCGTCGAGGACGGCCTCGACATGCACCAGCGCCTCGCGCGCGAGCACGTCCCGGACGGCCTCGCCGTCGCGCTGATCGTCGTTGGCGACCGCCAGCAGCGCCGCGCGCGTACGACGGCATGTTTCGAGCAGGTGATCGAACGCCGAGAACGAGGTCGGCGCGGCAGGTGGCAGATCGGCGGGCCCGTCGGCCATGGCCGCAGGATACAGATGGGGTCCAGCCCTCAAATCACTCGGAGGGCGGGCTCGGGTAGTACTTGTCGCGGACGTTCTTGGTGGGTTAGGTGCAGTCAGGCAGCGAGAGCAGCGTCTCCGGCGACTCGCCGTCGCCCTCGGTCTTGAGGTACGTCTTTCCGAGCCCCTGGCCGACGACGAGGTCGATCCGGCGGCCGCGGGGCCACTCCACGTAGAACACGGCGCGCTCGTTCTCGATCGCGGCGATCGCCGCCTCCTCGCCGAGCCGCCACGGCTGGCCCTCACGCGAGCGGCCGCCGATCGCCCGGATCCGGTGATGGGGCGAGACCCGATCCGTGCGCACCACGCACTCCACCCGGATGCTCTGGCGCAGGGTCTCGGTCGGCGCCCTGCCCGGATCCACCGCCTACGTCCTCTCGATCGAGCTGAACGTGTTGTTGAACCCGTTGAGGTTCGCGACCGACGTGTTGCAGCAGAACGCGTACCAGGTGCCGCTGTAGAACCAGTCGGTCCAGAACATGCCGGTCTCGCTGTTCCGCCCACGGAACGAGCTGATCCGGTCGTTCCAGCCGATCGTGGCGAGCGTCGCATAGTCCTGGGAAACGTTCATCGAGGCCCCACCGAAGTTCGTGAAGTCGTAGATGGTCACGTAGTCGATCGACGTCAGGAGCGTGACGAGGGTCGCCTGCGCGTCGGCGATGGCCCTGCTCGACCAGCACCGGATCTCCGGGTAGGCAAAGTCGTCGCAGTTGTACTTGCCCACGTCCGCGAGCGGGATCGGCTTGCCATCGAGCGTTGCCGCCAGGTCCTGGTCCGGGCCGGCGGCGGTCGTCGTGGCGGTGTGCGCGAAGGCTGTGACCGTCAGCAGGCCGGTGGCCATCAGGCCGACGGCCAGGCCGCGAACGCGATTCACCCGAAAACCTCCCTCCATGTGCCCCCGTGCTGAGTACCCTTCAGAACGCTATGGCGCGACTCGGCTTCGCGACACCCGGCAAAACCCTTGGTTGGGCTCAGGGTCTTGCCGGGTTGAGGGCGCCCGACCTCGGGTACAAGGTTCGACGGACGGCGCTGACGGGCCTCGCCATCGGCGCCCTGATCGCTGGCCTGTCGGCCACCTCGGTGGCGATTGGGGGGTATGCGGATCCAGGTATCGACTACGACGCCACTGGCAATTGGATCGTGGGCGTCGACCACGCCGGCTACGCCTGGCGCTTCGGCGTCATGGCCGGCGATGTCGTGGTGTCGACCAGCGACACCAAGGAGCCGCATGCCTGGCTCATGGTCACCCATGACCGGTCGGGCAACCTCCACACGGTCTCGGCGTGGAGCGCCGACGCCGGGGTGTCGGAGTCGCTGCCGATCGGCGTCGCGGCCGTCATCCTGGCCGCCCTCGCCGTCCTCTTCCTCTCCACCCGGCGCCGCTGGGTCGTGCCGACCGCGTCCTTCGCGCTCCTCGCCGCTGGGGTCCCTCTCGGCCTGCAGGGTGCTGCCGACAGCTCGACCGTCGTCCTTGCCGCCGCGGCGGTCGTGCCCGCGATCAACATCGGCCGCAGCCTCCCAATCGCCGCGGCCGTACGGCTGGGCCTCATCGGGGCGGTCATCGTCTTCCTCGTCGCCTGGACCGTCGCGCGCCTGTCGGGCACCGATTCCTCCGATGCGTTGGAGAAGGTCCGAGGTCAGCTTGCCATCTGGGGCGCCCTCGTCCTGTTCGCGGACCGGGCGGCGTTCCCGATTCTCCGCGGGGAGTCGATCGGCGTGATGCGGCCCCGTCTCTTCGACGTCGCGGTCATCGCGGCCCTCGCCATCGTGGGCCTGACGCTGATGAACACGTTCCTCGTATCGCCACTGATCGTCGCGGCGATGTTCCTGGGCGTGATGGCGGTACTGCCGTCGACGCGGCGGCGGATCGGCGAGCCGATCGAGGACGCGCTGTTCGGCGACGTCCGCGAGGCGGCCGCCGCCGAGGCCGCCGAGAACGAGCGCGCCCGCCTCGCGCGGGAGCTCCACGACGTCCCGCTCCAGGAGCTCGTGGCGGTCATCCGGCGCCTCGAGATCAAGCCGGGCACCGAGGCGGAGAGCGAGGACCTGCGCAACCTCGCCGGCCACCTGCGCAACGTGGCCACCGAGCTTCGCCCGCCGGTGCTCGACGATCTGGGCCTGCCCGCCGCGCTCGACTACCTGGCCGAGGAATCCACCTCTTCGGCACTCCCCGTCACGGCCGAGATCCTCGACGACACCGGCTTCGGGGCGGACCGCCGGCCACCCGCCGAAGTCGAGCTGGCGATGTTCCGGATCGCGTCGGAGGCCGTCGGCAACGCCGTCCGCCACTCTGGCGGCTCGAGAGTGCGAATCCAGGGTTCCGTGGCCCCTGATCGGATCGATCTCAGGGTCGCCGACGATGGCGCGGGCCTCCCCGCCGACGTGGCTCGCGACGCCGCGCGACGCAAGCGGATGGGGCTCGCGTCGATGCGCCGCCGAGCCCAGGCGATCGACGCCGAGCTCTCGATCGACGGCTCGTCGACCGGCACGCAGGTCAAGGTGGCCTGGCAGGCATGACCATCCGGCTCGCGATCGTCGACGATCATCCGCTGGTGACTGGCGGCCTCAACGCGGCGCTCGGCACCATCGACGGCATCGAGATCGTGGCCCATGGCGGGTCTGTGAGCGCGGCCCGAGAGCTGCTCGCCCGCGACGACCTCGACGTCGTGCTGCTCGACGTCCGACTCGAGGACGGCAACGGCATCCAGGCCCTCGCCGAGCGCGGGGCGCGGCAGCGGCCGGCGGTCCTCGTGATCTCCTCGTTCAAGACGTCGCAGTACGTCGCCGCCGCCTCGAGATATGGCGCCGCCGGCTTCCTGCTCAAGACGGTGCCGTTGGCCACGCTGGTCGACGGCATCCGCGCCGTCGCCGGCGGCGGTTCCGTGTTCACCCGCGAACAGCTCCAGAAGGGTTTCGTGACGCTCTCGCCCCGGGAGCGCAGCGTCGTCCGCCTGGCGATGGAGGGGCTTGGCAACAAGGAGATCGCCGCGCGCATCGGAGCATCGCCCAAGACGGTTGAAGGCCACCTGACCGCGATCTTCGAGCGTTTCGGAATCACGGGTGGGCGGATCGAGCTGTCGTTCCGCGCGGCCGAGGAAGGCTGGCTCGACATCGAGCCGCCCGCCGAGCCCGTCGGAACTGCCGCGCGCCCTGCCTGAGGCCGGCGCCACCGAGCGAGTTCCCGCCGCCCGAGCGAGGGTCCCGCCGCCGAGGGACGGTCCCGCCGCCGAGGGACCTTCCCGCCGCCGAGCGAACCTTCCGACAAGGCCCGATCGGGCATAATGCGTCAGACTCCGGGAAATGCCAATCGAGACCGCAAACGCTACCTGGGCGGACTTCGCGGCCGCCGCTCCCGAGATCGCCGTTGCCGGCGCCGGTCACCTCGACCGCGCCGAGGGCGCGGCGCTCCTTGCCACGGTCCGCGACGCCGCGCCGCCGCGGATCCACCCCGTCACGGTGGGCATCGTCGACGGCGGCCTGTACGTGTTCCTGCTCGACTCGGCCAAGCGGCGCGACCTCGCCGACGACGGACGGTACGCGCTGCATGCCCACCAGGACATGGCCGCGCCCGACGAGTTCTCCGTCCGCGGGAGAGCCAGGCTCATCCCATGGGGCGCCGTGCGCGATCGCGTCGGCGGCGGCTGGTTCTTCGAGGTCGACAACACCTACTGGCTGTTCGAGCTGGGCCTGCAGTCCGCGATCCTCGGCGAGCGCGCCGCGGACGAGTGGCCGCCGCGGTACAGGCGCTGGAGCGCGACCGAGCCAAGCCGCGGCTGAGGAAGCCCCGTGAAGAAGATCGGCTTCCTCTCGTTCGGGCACTGGAACGCATCGCCGTGGTCGCAGGCGCGCTCGGCGGCAGACGCACTGATCCAGTCGATCGAGCTGGCCGAGGCGGTCGAGCACCTCGGCGCCGACGGCGCCTATTACCGGGTCCATCATTTCGCCCAGCAGCTGGCGTCACCGTTCCCGTTGCTCGCGGCGGTTGGAGCCCGCACGAAGCGCATCGAGATCGGGACGGCGGTCATCGACATGCGCTACGAGAACCCGCTGTACATGGCCGAGGACGCGGGTGCGGCCGACCTCATCGCCGGCGGGCGGCTCCAACTCGGGATCAGCCGCGGCTCGCCGGAGCAGGTCATCGACGGCTTCCGATACTTCGGCTACGAGCCCGCCGGGGGCGACGCCGCCGGCGCCGGCGTCGCCCGGACACACACCCACGCGTTCCTC
>CAYXVP010000174.1:0-4986 GCA_964468305.1 uncultured Anaerolinea sp.
GACCGCACACCCTCCGGCAGCAGCCCGATCGAGGGCCAGAAGAGCCACTCGTAGTAACGGGCCGGGATGGCGTCGAGCACCGCGGCGAGACGGGTGAACGGCCACCCGGCGGCCGCCACGGCCGGCCCGAGCGGTGGGTGCAGGATCCCGCCGGCGAGCTCGCGAGCGAGGTCGCCGACCTCGACCGGACCGCCCGGTCGGAGCATGTCGTCGAGGTATGTCTCGAAGGCGTCGAGGTCCGCGGGCAGGCGTTGCTCCGGGATCCCGAACGCCCGACCGACCGGCAGCGTCTCCGCGTAGTACCGCGCCATCTCGTCGCGCGAGAGCGGCTCGATCCAGGCGTCGTACGCCGTGATCGTCGAGTCGACGAGGGTCGCGTGGACCCACAACGACAGCTCCGGGTCGAGCGCGCTGTAGCGGCGACCGAAGCGCTGCCGCAGGTCGGGATCGAGCACGTCGCCGCGGATCCCGCGATGGAGCTCGTTGAGGCGCCGAATCTCGGCCCGCGCCGCATCGGCGGTGCCGTACACGATCCGGAGGTACGAGCGCAACGTGCCGGAGAGCCGCGCCCACGGGTCGCTGCGGAAGTCGGAGTGCTCGGCGACGCCCGCGGCCACGAGCGGGTGGGCGATCTGGAGCAGGAGCGCCCGCGGCCCGGCGCCGAGGAGCAGCATCGCTTCGCGATTGAGCCGCCAGGCCTCGCTCTGCGGCCCGTAGAAGCCACCCTCGACGACCACCCCGACGGCCCGTTCCTCGGCGGTGCTCAGCGGAGCCTCATCGATCGCCCGGCCTGCGGCCCACGAACCACCACGCGGCCGGGAACGCGGCCGCCGCGAGGGCGAGCTTGAGCGCATCCCACACCAGGAACGTGGCCATGCCCTTCTGGTAGGCGATGCCGAGGTCGCCGCCGAAGGCGACGACGGCGAGCCAGGGCACTCCGACCGCATAGATGGCGAGGCTGCCAAAGAGCATCGCGCCGATCGCGCCGAAGATCGTCCGGTCCCAGCCGAGCTCGGCGAGCCGCCCGACGATGGCCGACGCGACGATGAAGCCGATGAGGTAGCCGCCCGACGCGCCGAGCACGACGTCGACGCCGTGCCTGCCACCGGCGAACACGGGCAGGCCGATCGCCCCGATGAGCACGTACAGCGCCGAGGCGGCGACGCCGCGCCGGAATCCGAGCGCGCCGGCCGAGAGCAGCACGCTGAACGTCTGGCCCGTGAAGGGGACGGGATTGCCTGGGACGTAGAACACGATCTGCGCACCGAGCGCGATCAACGCGGTACCGATGAGGATCAACGCGAGGTGCCGAGCGCGCGTGTACATCCGTTCCGACACACGGATGGGGACGAGGAAATCACCGATCGTGAGGCCCCGCTCCTGGGCGGGCAGGCGATCGATGCGCGGCATGCCGATCGTCATTCCGGACCTCCGCCTCGGGCCCCTGGCGACCTCCTCCAGGCGGGTCGAGTCTAGCAGGAAGGACCTGCCGAGCCGGATTGGGTCAATCGAAGCGGAGCGCCTCCACGATGGAGACGCGAGCCGCGGCCCGGGCCGGCGAAAGCGCGGCGATGGCGGGCAGTACGAGGCCCAGCGCAGCGGCGACGCCGATGGGCAGCCACGGCACGCCGCCGGGATGGGCGAGCCCGCCGCCGAGCTGCAGCAGCACGGCGCCGACGGCAATCCCGGCCGCGGCGCCGAGGACGACGCCGATGACGCCGAGGATTGCCGCCTCGGCGACGACCATGCGCATGGCCTGGCGCCGGCTCATGCCGATGGCCCGCAACACGCCGATCTCGCGGACGCGCTCGAGCACACCCATCGTCAACGCGTTGACGATGCCGAGCGCGGCGACGATCACTGCCACGAAGGCGAGTGCATCGAAGACGCCGAAGACACGGGCCAGCGCCTCGGTCACGGCGCCTCGGATGCGCTCGATCGGGCTGGCCTCGAGGGCGAGCGACTGGGCCGTGACGCGCAGGGCCGGTCCGGCTCGGTCCGCGGCGCCGGGGTCGAAGCGAACGGCGTACGCGTCGGCGCCGCTGACCCCGAGCGACGTGGTCGCGTCGGTCCAGCCGACGAGGATCGCCTCGCCGCTCGTGCCGGGCAGCGACCACTCCACGATCGCGGCGACGCGGAGGTCGAGCCTGCGCGCCGCGTCGATCGGGACGTGCATCGTGTCGCCGACGGCGAGGCCGAGACGTCCGGCGACGCTGGCCGGCAGGATGGCCGACCCGCCAGCATCGAGCGCCTCGAGCGCCGCTGCGCGGTCGCCGCTGACCGTCGTGAGCCGGCCGTCGTCCAGGAGGTCCTGGCCCACGACGGCCGCCGCGTCGAGGCGCATGCCGCCGTAGGCGATGTCGAACGACGCGATCGGCGTCACGGCGTGGACGCCCGGGACGGCGGCAAGCTGCTCCTGGATGCCTTCGTCGGGCCCGATCGGGCGAATCGAGGTGACGACCTCGTCACCGGGCACGACGTCCCGCAGCCAGGCAAAGGCGGCCGCGCGGGCCGCCTGTGCGGACCAGCCGAGGGCGACGATCATCGCCAGCCCGATGACGAGCGAGCCGAGCGTCAGGGTCGTCCGGCTCCGGTCGCGGGCAAGCGAGCCGCGGGCGAGCGAGGCCTCGAGGCGGAGGACCAGGGAGACCGGGTAGCCGAGGAGGCTCGCGAGTGGGCGCATGACGAATGGGGTCAGCATCGTCGCGACAAGGAGCACGCCGTACACGGCGAGGGCGCGGCCGGTGCTCGAACCCGCCGCGACCGGGGGCCAGGCGAGCATCGCCAGCGCGGCCACGATCACGAAGATCGCCGCGATCCAGGTGAGGCGGCCGCGGCGCACCGGCGGCAGGTCCAGCCGGGCACGCAACGCCTCGACAGGCGAGATGTGCGCCGCGGCGAGGGCAGGCTCGATCGCCGCGAGGATCGTGATTCCGATGCCCACGAGCGCCGCCGTGAGGGCGGCGGCAGGATCGACGGCATCGATGGCCGCCGACAGCCCGGTCGCGTCGCTGACGGCGCCGGCCATCAGCACAGCCATGCCCCAGCCCGCGACGACGCCGAGGCCGGCACCGATGGCGCCGAGCACGAGCGCGCCGCTGAACACGAACCGGCTCAGCTGGGTCCTCGTGGCGCCCGCGGCGCGCAGCAGCCCGACCTCACGGGCGCGCTCGCCGACGGTCATCGACAGCGTGTTGACGATGAGGAAGGCACCGACGAACAGGACGATCGCCGCGACCAACGCCGCGGTGCCCTGGAACGTCGCCGAGGATGCACGGAGGCCGGTGGCGATGTCCCGCGGCGAGGCGAGCACGTACTGCTCGGTCATGGACATCGCGAGCCGGCTCGTCACCTGGTCCAGCGACCCGGGCGCCAGCTGCAGATCGACGTGGCTGGCGCCCTTGACCGAGAACGCCGCGCGGGCGACGTCGATCGGGATGATCGCGCTGCGACCCGTGCCTGCGATCGGGCCGAAGCCCGGCAGGATACCGACGACGCGAAGCTCGGTCAGGCCACCGGCGCCAAGGATGGACATCCTGCTGCCGAGACCGTAGCCGTCCTGGTCGGCGAGCTCCTGGCTGATCAGCGCCACCTGCTCGTCGGTCCGGTCGAGCATGGTGCCCGCCGCGAGCGGGAGGTCGTGCAGGCGCAGGTATGACGTCGGGTCGATGCCGAGGACCGTGATCGCGTCGGCCGCCCGGCCACTCGGGCCGCTCGTCGGGAACGTCCGGTGCTCGATGACCGGCGCCGCGTCGACCACGCCGTCGGTCGTCGTGATCGCGCCGACGGCGCTCTCGGTCAGCCCGCCCTCGACCAAGCCGGAGACGCGCAGGTCGGCACGCCCGACCATGTCGCGGACCGTCCGATCGACCGCGGCATCGAGGGCGGCGCCGAGGGTGAGCGAGGCGCACAGCACTGCCACACCCAGGGCGATCCCGGCGATGGTCAGGAGCGAGCGCAGCGGTCGCGAGGCGAGCGTGCGCCAGGCGAGACGATCGAGACCCATGGGCACTACAGGCCGACCCGGGCCAGTCGGGCGATCAGCGGCGCGGCCGAGTGGTCGGCGCGACGGCCGAGATCGATCTCCTCCTCGATACGCCCGTCGCCGATGACGAGCACGCGATCCGCGTACGCGGCCGCGCGGGCGTCGTGGGTGACGAGCACGATGGTTTGGCCGCCCTGCGCACAGGACCGCCACAGCGTGTCGAGCAGCTCGCCGCTGTTGGTGTAGTCGAGGTTGCCCGTCGGCTCGTCGGCCAGCAGCACGGACGGCCGGGTCACGAGGGCCCGGGCGACCGCGACGCGTTGCTGCTCGCCGGCGGAGAGCTGGTCCGGACGGTGGCGCTCCTTGCCGGCCAGGTCGACGAGCTCGATGACCCCCCGCACGCGCTCCCTCGCGTCCTGCTGGCCGCCGGCGATGGTGAACGGCAGCTCGATGTTCTCGCGGACGTTGAGCAGCGGGATCAGGTTGAAGGCCTGAAACACGAAGCCGGTGCGCTCCCGCCGGAGGCGCGTCGCCTGGCTGTCCGAGAGATGGCTGATGTCGCTGCCCTCGAACACGATTGAGCCGCTGGTCGGCTGGTCGAGGCCGCCGAGGAGCTGCAGGAGGGTGCTCTTCCCCGAGCCGGAGGGACCCATCAGCGCCACGAACTCGCCGGCGGCGACGGCCAGCGAGACGCCGCGGAGCGCCTCCACCGTGGTCTTGCCGAGCTCATAGCGTTTGGTGACGTCACGAGCCTCGAGGATCGCGGCGGGCGCCGGCGGCGCGCTGGGCGCCGTGAGGGCTGCCAGTGGCTGAAGGGGTTGGGTGGCGCGGTGTTCGGGTGCGAGGGTCGAGGTGGTCATCACTTCCCCAGGAATGAGGCGACGACGTCGCCGACGATGACGTCGAGGAGGCCGTCTGTGGGCGGCGGCTCGAGCACCTGGAGTGCGCCGGCGCTGCCGACGTCGGGCCCGCCCGGGCCGGGTCCGCCGGTGTCAGCTGCC
>CAYXVP010000175.1:0-4954 GCA_964468305.1 uncultured Anaerolinea sp.
GACGGCTGCGTCGTTGAGCAAATACCGCGTCTCGAACGTGTCGGTCCCGTCGAGGATCACGTCGTAGCCCGCGATCAGCCGCTCGACGTTGTCCGCGAGGAGCATCTCGTCGTGGGCGACCACCGTCACATCGGGGTTCAGCGCCTCGATCGACCGTCGCGCGGAGTCGACCTTCTTGACGCCGAGGCGCTCGGTCGAATGAATGACCTGGCGCTGCAGGTTGCTCGCCTCGACGACGTCGAAGTCGACGATCCCGAGGGTGCCGACGCCCGCCGCGGCGAGGTAGAGGGCGGCCGGGCTGCCGAGCCCGCCCATGCCGATCAGGAGCACCTTCGACTCGAGCAGCTTGACCTGGCCGGCCGTGCCGACCTCCGGGATCAGCAGATGCCGGCTGTAGCGCGACTGCTGGGCCGGGGTGAGCGACTGGGGAGCCTCGACCGGCAGGTTGTCGGCCTCCCAATGGAGGATGCCGCCGGCCATGTTGACGACGTTCGTGTAGCCGAGCTGCTGCAGCAGGTCCGTCCCACGCCCGGACCGCGCACCGCTGCGGCACTGCAGGATGATCTCCGTGTCCTTGTCGGGCACGGCGGCGGCGATCTCCTGTCCCAGCTGGCCGAGGGGAATGAACAGCGCGCCGGGGATGTGGCCGGCGTCCCACTCGACCTGCTCGCGCACGTCGATCAGGGTTGCGCCGGCGGCCTTGCGCGCAGCCGCCTCGGGCGGGCTGATCTCACGAATGGCGGTTGGCATCGAATCTGGGCTCCATCAGGTAGGTGCCGCCGTGGGCGGCGTCGGGAAGGGTCTCAGGTCTCGCGTCCGGCCGATGGCCGGGCGATCGATCGCGCCGGCGGTCAGGCCGGCGGCTGACACCTGCAGAAGGCCGCGAGCGCGCTCATGCCTGCGCCGCCTCGGCAGCCGGCTTCGAATCCTTCGAGCCGAGGGCCCCGTGCAGGGTCTCCAGTGACAACAGCGCGCACTTCATGCGGGCCGGACTGATCTCGATCCCGAGCAGGTCGAGCACGTCGCCCGACGACATCAAGGCCGCATCGCCGATCGGCTTGCCCTTGATCTCGTCCGTGAGCAGCGACGCCGACGCCTGGCTGATCGCGCAGCCACGCCCGGTGAAACCGACCGCCGCGATCTGGCCGTCGCTCACGCGCAGCTGCAGGGTGATCCGGTCGCCGCAGAGAGGGTTGGCGCCCTCCTGCGTCGCCGTCGCGTCGTCCAGCACGCCGAAGTTGTGCGGGCGTCGGTAGTGCTCGAGGATGTAGTCGCGATAGAGATCGTCCATGGGCGAAGCGGAGTCTACCGCCCTTCGCCAATCCCCACCATCACGCTCGCGTTTCGGCCCCGAGCCGGCCGGTTATGGCTGGCGGTTGAACCACACGCCGCCCGGGCCCGCGTAGCTCGTCCCCTCGCCCCAGATGGCGATGGTCTTGCCGGCCGAGGTGATTGCGATCTCGCCGTAATCGCCGTACGGCTCCGCGAAGCCGTTCGCCGTCTTGTACGAAGCGCCACTCGCCGCGTCGGAGATACGGACCGGGCTTGACCAGGTCGTGCCATTCGTCGAGGTCAGGTAGTACACATTCCAGGTATCGACATCGGTCCCGGTGGTCTGCATGTACCACGCTCGGAAATCACGGCTGCCGCGGGATTCGATCGCGGGATCCGTCGCCTCGCTGCCGACGGTCGACACGGTGACAGGCGTCGACCAGCTCAGGCCCTGGTTGGTCGACGTGCGGGCGGTAATCGTCTGCGGGCCGCCGGCCGACGTCGCGCCGTCATAGAGGAGCACGATGCGGTTCGACGCATCGACCGTCAGCGCCGTATGCCCCAGGTAGAAGTCGGGCGGGCAGCCGGTCGAGGTGCAAGCCACGCCGGGCCAGACGGACCCAACCAGCCGATCCGCGAACGTGGCGCCCGTGTCGGTGGAGACGAAGACGTGCTCGTCGATCTGGCCTGTCGGCGTCGTGCCCTTGTTGCCGCCGCCGCCGTAGAGGATCGAGGTCTCGGCGAAGTAGACCGTGCCGTCCGACGCGACATCCGCGTCGAAGGCGAAGTAGTAGCGGTTGCTGTCGACGAGCTTGCGCTGCGTCCAGGTTGCGCCGTAATCGTGTGATTGCGCGACGTACGGGTCGCCGCCGGTTGGCCCGTTGAAGCTGATGTAGACGTCCTTGCCGTCGTCGCTCATCGCCAGCACCGGCTTGTCATTCCAGGACACGTTGCCGTACGTCTTGACCGGCAGTGACCAGTGCGCGCCATGGTCCGTTGATTTGATGAACATCGCGTTGAACCCGTTCATGTACGCGGCGTACACATTGCCCGCGGCCGGTCCGGTCGCGGCCGGGACGACCTCGATGATCGGGTCGAACTGGCCGGAGCCCTTGCACGCGCAGAGCGGCGTACCGGACGACCAGGTCGCGCCGTTATCGGAGCTGATGTAGAGCGCGTGGTACGGCGTAGGGCAGTTGCCCGGGCAGGGCTTCGTCGACGCGTAGCGGGTGACGAGGAAATAGACGAACTGCGAGTTCGGGTCGGCGGCGATCGCGGGCTCCCAGTCATCCGACGCGGGGTCGACGAGCTGCTCGCCGGCCCAGCCGGCGGCGGGCGCCGCGTTGGCGGCGGCGAGCGCCTTCCCGGCCCTGCCGGCCTCGACGGCGGCGTCGAAGGCCTCGTGCCTCTCCTGAACCTCCTCGCCCTGCTCGGCGGCCTCGGGGTTCTCCTCCGTCGTCGCCCCGCCACCGCGGAGCTGCGACGGCAAATCAGTCGCTCGCGGTGCGAACTGGCCCGCGGCGAGAGCCGCGGCCAGCGACATGGCGAGCAGCACGACGACCGAGAGGAACGCCTTTGTCAGCGGACGCGGCGAGGCGGAAAACATGCCAACGAACCTCCATCCCCACGCGCCGGACCCGCGCGTGAGCTGAGTCTATCGGGGCTCGATCGTGGATTTCGAAGCCACCTAGCGACGTGCCGGTGACCGGGCGCACCGCGCCGCCGGGGCGACGGCTCAGCCGAAGATCCGCTTCACCTCGTGGAGGCCCGCGACGAGCGCGTCGACGTCGGCCTCGGTGGTGTACACGTTGAAGCTCGCCCTGGCGGACGCCGGGAGCTCGAGGCGCTCGTGGAGCGGCATCGTGCAGTGGTGCCCGGCACGGACGGCAACACCCGCTCGATCGAGCACCTGAGCCACGTCATGGGGATGGACGCCAGGGACGTTGAACGCGATGACGCCAGAGCGGATTCCCGCGTCCATCGGGCCGTACAGGGTCACGTCCGGGTGCTCCCGCAGGAGCGCGACGAGCGCGTAGGTCAGCAGCTCCTTCTCGTGCTCGCGGACCCGCTCCATGCCCAGCTCGCGCAGATAGTCCGCGGCCGCGCCGAGCCCGATGCCGGCCGCGATGTCCGGCGTGCCCGCCTCGAATTTCCAGGGGATGTCGTTCCACTCGGACCGACGGAGGTGGACCTCGCGGATCATGTCGCCGCCGGCCATGAACGGCGGCATCGCTTCGAGCAGCTCACGTCGCGCCCACAGGGCTCCGGAGCCGGTTGGGCCGAGCATCTTGTGGCCGGAGAACGCGTAGAAGTCGGCGCCGATGGCCTGCACGTCGACCGCCACGTGCGGCGTGGCCTGGGCCCCGTCGAGGAGCACCAGTGCGCCCGCCTTGTGGGCCGCCTCGACCATCTCGACGACGGGGTTGATCGTGCCCAGCGTGTTCGAGACGTGGGTGAAGGCGACGAGCTTCGGCTTCAGGCGGAGGAGCACCTCGTAGACGTCCTGGCGCAGGACCCCGTTGTCCGTGATCGGGATGAACGCGAGGTCGCCGTCCTGCTCCTGGACGAGGAGCTGCCACGGGACGAGGTTGGCGTGGTGCTCCATCTCCGTGAGGACGATCGCGTCGCCGCGGTGGATGTTCCGCCGACCCCAAGAATACGCGACGAGGTTGAACGCCTCGGTCGCGTTGCGGGTGAAGATCACCTCGTGGGCGTCCGGGGCATTGATGAACCTCGCCACCGAGGCGCGCGCCGCTTCGTAGGACGCTGTCGAGTGCTCGCCGAACTCGTAGATCCCGCGATGCACGTTCGCCGTGTACTCCCGGTAGTAGGCGTCGAGCGCATCAATGACGACCGCGGGCTTCTGGCTCGTCGAGGCCGAGTCGAGGAACACCAGCGGATGGCCATGGACCTTTTGCTCGAAGATCGGGAAGTCGCGGCGGATCACCGCTGCGTCGAGGCGGCCGTCGCGGATCCGCCCGCCGAGCTCGGTCGTGCCGGCCCTGGCCGGCGTCGCGGTCAGCGTCATGCGCGCGTTCCGGCAGGCTCGCCCTCGCCTGCATGCTCGCCGAGCTCCGGGCCTCGCGGGACGAGGAGTGCCTCGTCGGGCACGTTGGGCGCCAGCCCGGCCTCGCGCAGGATCGGGCCATAGCCGTGCTCCTCGAGCCGCAGCGCCAGGTCCTTGCCGCCGGTCTTGACGATGCGGCCCTGGGCGAGGACGTGGACCACGTCGGGGGTGATGTAGTTCAGGAGTCGCTGGTAGTGCGTGATCAGCAGGATTCCCAGGTTCGGGTTGAGCATCGCGTTGACGCCGTCGGCGACGACCCGCAGGGCGTCGATGTCGAGACCGGAGTCGGTCTCGTCGAGGATCGCCATCTGTGGGTCGAGCATCGCCATCTGGAGCATCTCGAGGCGCTTCTTCTCGCCGCCCGAGAAGCCGTCGTTGACATACCGGGAGGCGAAGCTCTCGTCCATCCGCAGCAGGGCGAGCTTCTCGCGCATCCGCTTGCGGAAGTCCATCATCGAGACACCGCCCTTGATCGCGTCCGTCGGGTCGATGTCGGGGTTCTTGTCGACGCCCTGGAGCTTGGCGTTCATCGCGCTCCGGATGAAGCTCGCGACGCTCAGGCCGGGGACCTCGGTCGGGTACTGGAAGGCGAGGAACATGCCGATTCCGGCCCGC
>CAYXVP010000176.1:0-4950 GCA_964468305.1 uncultured Anaerolinea sp.
CGCTGGCCGCGGCGGCGCTCGCCGCCGGCTCCGCCGCCGAGGTTCGCGGGCTCGTCCGCTAGGCGGGGCGGCTCGCGAACGCGAGGGCGGCCTGCGCCGTCGCCAGGTCCGTGACGAGGATCCCGATGACGCCGCTGCGCAGGGCTCCCACGATCGGCGCCGCCTTCGAGGCGCCCGCGGCGACGGCCATCACGGTCGGCGTCGAGCGCAGCTCGTTGATCGAGATCGCGAGCATGCGCTGGCTCCACGCCTCGATGAAGGTCCCGTCGGCGCGGAAGAAGTGGCCGGCCACGTCACCGACGACGCCGGCGCCGCGCAGCTCGCCCCGGGAGTCCTCGCCGAGGCGGTCGATCACGGTGCGGTAGCCGGGGTGCGCCGAGGGGCTGCCGCCGATCCCGACCAGCGCCAGCTCGAGGCGCCGCCACAGCGAGGCGGTGGCGGCCACGGTCGAATCGCGGAGGAGTGCCTCGCGCATCGACGCCGTCTCCAGGACCGCCGGCGCGAGCAGCGTCCGCGACTGCGCCCCGATCCGCGCGGCCATCCGGGCCGCAAGCTGGTTGCCGTCGAGGAACCGGTTCTCGGTGTCCCAGCCACCCACGATCGGGACGAGCGTCAGGTCGGGTCGTTGCAGGCGCGGCATGCCCGACACCAGCGCGTCCATCGTGTAGCCGGCGGCGACGCCGACCGCGCCGCGCTCCGGCAGGCGTGGCAGGAGTCGATCGACCGCGCCAAGGCCGCACAGGCGGGCTGCAGCAGCCCCATCGCGGTGCGAGCCGGGCGTGACCTCGACCGCGACCCCGAACCGCTCACCGAGCTCCGCGGCGACGGCTGGATGGTCCTCCGGCGCGGGCTCGACCGTGATGTGAACGATGCCCTGCTCGCGGGCCGAGCTGAGGAGCCGGCTGACCTTCGAGACGGAGAAGCCGGTCATGGCCGCAACCTCGGGCTGCCGGAGGTCGCGCTCGTAGTACAGCTCGGCGACCAGCCGCATCACGTCGCGGTCGGACAAGGGCCCGGACTTGCTCAAATCCTCCACCCGGCGAAAACTTGACACCGGCCAGATCCCGACGGTACAACAGCCACGGCGTCACCTGCAAACATTGGCCGCAAGTTCTTGCAGCCAGAGGGCCCGGTGTGCGGGTGGCGGAGGAGGACGATGCGGAGCTTCCGGATCGTTGTCGCCGCACACGGCGAGCTCGCCGACGCATTCGTCTCGGCCGCGCAGCTGATCTGTGGCGTCATCCACGAGACCCAGGCCGTCGGCCTTCGTCCCGATGACTCGCCGGAGTCGTACGCCGACCGGTTGGCCGCGGCCGTGGCCGGCGGGGCGCCGGTCCTCATCCTGACCGACCTTGTCGGCGGCACGCCCCACAACGTTGCGCTGACCCTCGCCCGGCGGATGCCCGCGGCGACCGTGATCTCCGGCGTCAATCTCGCCGTCCTCGTCGAGGCGGCGACAAGCACGGACGCGCTCGATCCCGCCACCGTGGAGCGGCTCGTCGACCTTGGCCGTGGGGCCCTCGGCGACGCGTCGAGCCTGGCGGCATCGAGGACCCCGTGAGGCAGGCCTCCCGACCGCACCCGGAGGTGTGCGCATCGGGCTCGCCGTAGCCCACGGCGAAGGAGGCAATCCCCGCAGCGGAGGGTGGGATGGCCCTGAAGCTCGTTCGAGTCGACGATCGGCTCATCCATGGCCAGGTCGTGGCCATCTGGCTGAAGGCGCTCGGCGCGAAGCGGATCGTCATCGTCGACGACCGGACCGCGCGAGACGACTTCCTGCGCGAGGTGCTCGAGCTGGCGGCGCCCCCCGGCGTCCCGGTCGAGGTGCACGACCTGGCCTCGGGCACGGAGCGTGTCCGTGAGCTCGTCGCCGACCCGGAGCCCGTCTTCGTGATCATGCGTTCGCCGGTCACGGCGCTGCGGATGCGCGAGGCGGGCGTCGAGTTCCCGCTCCTCAACGTCGGTGGCATCGGCGCCGGCCCCGGGCGCAGGCCGCTGTACCGGAACATCTCGGCCTCGCCAGAGGAGATCGAGGCCATGCGCCGACTCGAGGAGCTGGGCACCCGCGTGGAGCTGCGGATCGTGGAGAACGACCGACCGGTGATGTTCGCGTCGGTCAAGGCCTGAGGGAGGTTCGGTATGTCTGGGAGGTGGGATTCATGAGGCGAATCAACGCCTCGCCGCTGGCGGTTCGCGTCGGGTTGCTGCTGATGACCGCGCTCTTCGGAGCGCTGTTCCTGGCCGCGCCCGCCCTCGCACAGAACGAGTCGGCGGCAGGTACATCCGACGTCGTCAAGGCGGCGCTCGTCGCGCTTGGCTACTACCTGAGCAACAGCCCGTTCCTCGCCGGCAACGGCGGCTTCTTCGGCCTGTACCGGCCGCTGGTCGCCGGCTTCTTCGTCGGCGTGATCTTCGGCGACCCGGTGAAGGGTGCCGAGATCGGCGCCGCGATCAACGTCCTGTACCTCGGCTTCATCTCGGCCGGCGGGTCCATTCCCGCCGATCCATCGGTGGCAGGCTGGGTCGGCACGGCGCTCGCGCTGGGCGGCGGTCTCGACGCGCAGGCGGCCATCGCCCTGGGCGTGGCCGTCGGCTTGCTCGGGACGATCGTCTTCTTCACCCGCATGAGCGTCGATGCGACGTTCGCCCATGTCGCGGATGCCGCGGCGGAGCGCGGCGACATCTCGGGCGTGGCCCGGGCCAACTGGGTCTATCCGCAGATCTTCCTGTTCATCATCAGCTTCATCCCGGCGTTCCTGGCCGTGTACTTCGGCAGCTCGGCCGTGAGCGACGGGATCACCTGGCTGAACAACAACGCCCCTTGGGTGTTGCGGGGCTTCGAGATTGCCGGCGGTCTGCTCCCGGCGATCGGCATCGCCCTGAACATGCGGTTCATCTTCCGAGGGACCGTGTGGCCGTACTTCTTCATCGGCTTCGTGATCGCCGCCGCCAGCAACGGCGGGGTGAACATCGTCACGATCGGTGTCATCGGCGTAGCGCTCGCCGGGCTGCACGTCTACCTGATCGGCGATCGCGCCGAGCAGGCGATGCAGCCGAGGGGGGCGTGACGTGGGCACCGAGATGGGCGGTATGAACGAGCGGACCCCGGTCCGGCTCGACCGCAGCGACGTCCGTCGCTCGTTCTGGCTGTGGACCTTCTTCAGCCACGCCAACTACAACTACGAGCGGCTCCAGGGAACGGCCTTCGCCCACGCGATGACGCCGATCATTCGCAAGCTGTACAAGGACCCGGAGGAGATCAAGGCGGCGCTCAAGCGCCACCTCGTCTTCTTCAACACCGAGCCGAACGTCGGTGGCGTCATCCACGGCGCGGTCATCGCGATGGAAGAGCAACGGGCCAACGGGGCAGATATCGACGACGACGCGATCAACAGCGTCAAGTCGGGCCTCATGGGTCCGCTCGCCGGCGTCGGCGACACGATCGACCAGGGCACGATCACCCCGATCCTCCTGTCGATCGGCATCGGCATCGCGGCCGGCACGCCCGCCTCAGGCGACGGGAACCCGATCGGGGCGCTGCTCTACCTCGTCGCCGAGGTCGCCGTCATGACGGCGCTGGCCTACTTCTTCTGGTTCCAGGGCTACGACCGGGGCCGCGAGGGAGTGATGAGCCTCCTTCGATCAGGTGCGCTTGATCGCCTCGTCGTCGGCGCGGGCGCGCTGGGCAACCTCGTGCTCGGCGCACTGGCGTTCCAATTCGTGCACGTCTTCGTCACGCTGACGCTGATCATCGGTGATTCGCACTTCGAGCTCAACAAGCTGCTCGCGCAGATCATGCCGGGCCTCCTGCCGCTGCTGTTCACGCTGCTGACCTGGTACCTGCTCACGCGACGGCGGGTGTCCGCGATCTGGCTCCTCGTCGCCTACCTGGTCGTGGCGATGGTCGGCGCGTTCCCGTTCTTCGCCGGCTCTGCCGTCGATCCGACGACGCAGTGCCCGTCGATCCTCCACGAGTTCTACCAGCCGGACTGCATCCCGCCGCCGCCGGCGACGACGCCCTAGCAGTCCGATTCCCACGGATCGCGGCCCGGGCCACTGGCCCGGGCCGCACCACGTCGAGGCCGATGCCGAGCATCCACTTCGGGCCGGGCGAGCGGTGCGCGTTCGTGAGCGCCCTCGCCTACACGGCCGTCAACGTCACGCTGCGCCTTGCCGCGCCGACCATCGACCCGGCGCTGGGCTCGCTCCTGCGGCTGCTGCCACTGACGGTGATCGCCGCCGCGGTCGTCGCCGCGAGCGGCGGTCGCGAGCTTCGGCCAGCGGCGCCGCAGTTCCTCGGTTGGGGCCTGATCGGCCGACTCGTGGCGGGCGGCGCGTTGAGCCTCGTCGTCGGCAACGTCTTGTACTTCCTGGCCCTCACCAATGGTGGGCTGGGCGTCACCGTCGCCGGAGTCCAGGCCGGCTCGGTGCTCGGCGGCCTGTGGATCGGCTTTCTGGTGCTGCGCGAACAGCCCGTTCGGGCGCAGCTGTTCGGGGCGGGCCTGATCGTGGCGGGTCTCGGCGGCGTTGCCGTTGCGCAGACCGCGACCCTCGCCGGGCTTTGGTGGCTCGCGCTCATTTTCGCCATCGCCGCCGGGACGACCTACGCGATCGCGAACACCCTCAGCCGCTACGTTCAGCGACGGCGCCCGGTCCTGTTCGTCACGCTCCTGGCGGGCAACCTCGGCGGCCTCGTGCCGCTGGCGGCCATCGTCGCGGCTCGCGCTGCCGCGGGCGAGCACATCACCGTGGACCAGGCCTCGGCGACGGCGGTCCTCGGCGCGGGCCTCGCGAACGCCGTCGCGCTGGCCTCGCTCGCGCTCGCGGTCCGCTCCGCGCCGGTCGCGACGGTGAACTCGATGAGCTCCGCGCCGATCCCGTTCAGCTTCGTTGCCGCGCCCCTTCCCTTCCCCGAGACCCCTACCCTGCCGCGGGTCATCGCGGTTGTCC
>CAYXVP010000177.1:0-4923 GCA_964468305.1 uncultured Anaerolinea sp.
TCGACCCCATCAAGCTGCTGCCCAAGCTCCCGAAGCTGCTCGACATCGCGGGCGACAACCTGTGGACGACGATCGACCAGAACGAGATCGCGAACCTGGCCGTCCTGGCGGCGCGCGTGGACTCGGCGAGGATCGGGCAGGTGATGATCGAGCCACCGGTCTATCCCGAGGTGCTGGACGCGGCCGCGATCCGCCACGTGCAGCGCACGGTCCGGACCATCTTCGACGCGGGCGCGCCGGCCGCGACGCCGGCACCGAAGGCGACGCCGAGGCCCTGCCCGCCCGTCAAGTAGAGCCGACCGCCTAGCATCAGCGGCCATGGCCGCCCTCGATTTCGACCGCTTCGACGTCCTCACGTTCGACTGCTATGGCACGCTCATCGACTGGGAGGCCGGCATCCTGGCCGCGCTCCGCGCGCCCCTGGCAGCGCATGGCATCGAGGCGCCCGACGCTGACGTCCTCGAGGCGTTTGCGCGGCACGAGGCCGAGGTCGAGGCCGGCAAGTACCGACCGTATCGCGAGGTCCTGGGCGAGGTGCTCGCAGCGATGGTCGGCCACTTCGGCGCCGAGGCGAGCCCCACCGAGCGAGCGGCGTTCGGCGGGTCGGTGGTCGACTGGCCCGCGTTCCCCGACTCGGCCGCCGCGCTCGCGCGGCTCCACGAGCGCTTCACGCTCGGGGTCATCACGAACTGCGACGACGACCTGTTCGCGGCCTCGCAACGGCGCCTCGGCGTCGAGTTCGACTGGGTCGTCACGGCGCAGCAGGCGAAGCGCTACAAGCCCAATCCGCGTGGCTTCGAGCTGATGTTCGAGCGTGTCGGGCTGCCGCCGGCGCGGATCCTGCACGTGGCCCAGAGCCTGTTCCACGACCACGTGCCGGCGAAGCGGCTCGGGCTGTCGACGGTCTGGGTCGACCGGCGTGCGGGCCGGTCCGGCTTTGGCGCGACGCCGCCCGCCGAGGCGACGCCCGAACTGACCGTGCCGGACATGGCCACGCTCGCGTCGCTGGTGGTGCCCTCGTGACTGACCGCGCTACCGACGACGCCGACGACCCGCTGCGCGAGCGCCTCATCTCGTCGGAGGTCCTGCGCCGGAGCCGCATCCTCGAGTTCCGCATCGACACCGTCGAGGCTGCCGACGGCCATCGCTCGACCCGCGACATCGCCGGCCATCCAGGCGGGGTGTGCGTGGTCGCCATCGACCCCGACGACCGCGTGCTGCTTGTCCGCCAGTGGCGCCACGCGGCTGGCCGGGCCCTCCTCGAGATCCCGGCGGGCACGCTCGACCGCCACCCCGACGGCTCGATCGAGGACCACGCCGGCGCGGCCGCCCGCGAGCTGGAGGAGGAGACGGGCTCGCGTGCCGGCGCCTGGCGCTACCTCGGCGCGTTCTGGACGGCGCCAGGGTTCACGAGCGAGCTGATGCACCTGTACCTCGCGACCGGCCTCGCCGCCGTCCGTGAGGGTGGCTTGCAACCCGACGAGGACGAGCGGCTCGAGCTGGTCCCGCTGCCGTTCGACGAGGCGGTCGCGATGGTCGAGCGGGGCGAGCTGCCCGACGCCAAGACGATCGCGGGCGTGCTCCTGGTCGCGCGCCTGCGAGCGGCGGGCGAGGCCTAGGCGGCGTCCGGCTTCGTCGCGGCCTCGACGCGAGTCAGCGCGCGGCGGTACAGCTCCGAGGTTGGGCAGAGCGCGACCGCGAGCCGCAGGTGGGTGCGCGCCTCGGGAGCGTGGCCCAGCTTGCCCAGGGTCGTCGCCAGCGCGAAGTGCGCCCAGTGCGCCGACGGGTCCACTTCGAGCAGCTGCAAGAACGTCTCGCGTGCCCGGTCGAACTGGCCGGAGTGGTGGTAGGCCCGCCCGAGCGGCTCCAGGATCGAGCCCTTGCCCGGCTCCACGCGCGCCGCGCGCTCGAGCACGATCGCGGCCTGGGCGTGGTGACGCGACCTGATCAGCGCGTGGCCGCGCTGGAGGAGCGCGTAGGCGCTCTCGCGCCCTGGATCCGGTAGGTCGGCCATGCCTCGATCTTCGCACGGCGACCGGTCTTACGCCCCGCGGAACTCCTCGAGCTTGACCCGCGTGAGGCGCGGCGAGTCGGTACGGCCGGGGATCCGTCCGCGTTTGGCGATCGGCTTGCCATCGATCTCCTTGATGTCGCCCGTGAAGTCGATCGGCGTCGCGCCGCTGATGTACGAGCCGACCGCATACGAGTCGACCGGCGCGCCGGCCTCCCGGAACACGCCCATGCGCTCGGGGTTCAACCCGCCGGAGACGACGATCTTGACGTGGCCGAAGCCGGCCTGGTCGAGCCGGGCCCGAACCTCGTGGACCAGGTCGGGCGTGACGCGTCCGCGCTCGGACGGCGTGTCCAGGCGGATGCCGTAGAGCCGGTCACCCAGGGCGTGCGCGACGCGGAGCGCCTCCTCGGCCTCGTCCTTGAACGTGTCGACGAGGACGATCCGCGGCACGTCTGCCCCAAGATCGCGGTCGAATGCCTGGGCGGCCGCGACCGTGTCGCCGAAGATGAGCACGAGGGAATGGGGCATGGTCCCGGTCGGCGCGAGGCCGGCGAGGCGGGCGCCCGCGGGCGTGGAGGCGCCGACGCAACCGCCGACGATCGCCGCGTAATCGAGGACGTCGGTGATGTCCGGGTGGACGTGACGGGCCCCGAACGAGATGACCGGCAGGGGCGCCGCGGCGTCGACGCACTCCCGCGCAGCGGTGGCCCAGCCCGTCGATTGCGCAAGCATGCCCAGGATGGCGGTCTCGTACAGCCCGAAGGCGCGATAGCGGGCCGTGATGCGAAGCACGATCTCCTTCGGCGCGATCGCGTCGCCATCGGCCAGCGCCTCGACGGCGACCTCGTCGGGCCTGCCCGTGCCGAGCACGTGGGCGAGGAGGTTCTTGACCTCGTCGATCCCGCACAGCACGGCCTCGCGCCGGGCGAAGACCTCCATCGTCACGACGGGATCGAGGCCCTCCCGCTCGAGGATCCGGTCGGCGCGCGCGAAGTAGACGTCGGCGGACTCGCCGGACAGGATCTCGCGCGACGGGCTGGAGCGGCGGATTGCCATCACGCGACGGAATCAGGGAGACGGAGACGATACCGAGTCCGACGGCGAACCACCTCGGGCAGGGCCTCCCTCCGGATCCGGGGAGGGCTCGCTCGTGCTCGGCCGCGCCGCTTCCGGATCGGCGGCGAGTGTAGCGTAGGGTCCGCTCGGGACCGGCTCGACGGCGCCCGTGCCGGCCGCCACGCCGGCCATCGCCACGGCCCGCCGCCGCCGGCGGCGCCTGAGCAGGAGCAGGGCCGTGAGCAGCGCGAGCAGCCCGAAGGCGACCCCGATCCCGATCGCGAGCCGCTGCTGGCCGAGGGCGACGGCCCCGGCGACCATCGCGGCGGCCGCCGCGGCCGAGCCCTTCGCGCCGGCCATGTCGCCTCGTCCGAACGCCGCGCGCGCCGCCTCGTAGGCGGCTTGCGGCGCCGAGCCGAGGAGCCCGATCTTCGACACCAGGTCCGGCTCCGCCTCGACCCTCGTCTTCGCATCGCCGATCGCGGCCAGCGCGGCGAGCTCGTCATTGGCGAGCGCCGTGGCCGCACCGAGCCCGTCGACGGCGGTCTCGTACGCAGCCTTCAGCGCATCGCCGGGCGTGAGACCGAGCGCGGCCGCGGCCGCGTCGACCTGGCCACGCAGCGCGAGCACCGTCTGCGCCTCCTGGATTCGCGTCTCGGCGGTGGTGAATCGCCACTCGCCCATCGGCTTGCGGATGTACCAGCCGGGCAGCCAGGCTGGCGCGCCGCCGGTGCCTGCACCCGCGGCGAGCAGGCGCCGGTACGCGTCGCGCGCATCCTCTCGCGAGCGGAGGTCCCGGACGTCGCTCGGGCGCACGACGAGGTCTGTCAGCGCCGCGGTGACGTCGGTCGGGTCCGGCCGATCGATGGGTTCCGCCAGATCGACGAGGCGATGCCAGGTGTCGAGCGCGGCCACCGTCTCTGGTGGACCCGCACCCGGATAGGCAGTCACGTTGTCGTGCGCATCCCGGAACGCCTGGCGCATCCGGTCGACGCCGGCCTCGCCGACGAGCAGGTGCATGACCCAGAACGACGCGGCGTAGCCGAAGGTCTCACGATCGTCGGTCCTCTGATCGCGGATAGCCTCGGGAAAGCTCCAGGCCAGGAGTGGCCCGGACCCCGGAGCACCAACCGCCGGCTGCTCCGGCGTCGTGCCACTCGGCCCGCCCACGGCCTGCTGGACTCGCCAGGCGTACTCCTGCGCAAGGCCTTCGTAGACCCACCGCTCGGCGAACAGGTTCTGGTTGAACCACGCGTGCGAGGCCTCGTGGACGATCGTGACCGGGTCGAGGTCCTCGCTGACGTCGATGCGCTGCTGGTCGGCGAAGTACACGCCGGCATAGCCCTCGAGGGCCGGGGTATACCGCTCGCGGACGCTCAGGTCATGCGTGACCGGCCAGTCGAGGCCGATCAGCGCGCGCAGCTCGGGCATCGCCTTCTCAAGTGTCGCGATGACGGTCCGGTCCCACTGCCTGTCCTCGGGCCAGGCCCCCACCACGATCTCGACACCACCCTCCAACGACAGGCGATCCTGCGTGTAGGCGAGCGGGTTCTCCGCGGTGACGATGGCGAAGAACGTTTCTGGCGTCGCCGGGCTGGCGCGCAGGGTGTCCTTCCCGCCGGTGCTGGCCTTCGACATCGGGTCACCGCTGGTCGAGCCGGTGAACCCCGCCGGCAGGTTGACGACGACGCTCCCCCGCCCTGGATCGCCCCACGCCCAGACGCCCCATGTCGCAAACGCCTTGCCGACCCGAATCGACGACGCCGTCCTGGGCTTGCCGCCAAGGATGTCGTAGCGAACGGTGAAGGTCGCGGTGTCCCGGTAGTAGATGTTGTTGCGGAAGTCGACCGTCA
>CAYXVP010000178.1:0-4899 GCA_964468305.1 uncultured Anaerolinea sp.
TTTGCCGGGGTTCCCGGGGGGTTCCCCGTTCTCCTCGTAGTCCATCGGGGCATGGCCCGCCGTGCGGGTCTTGAGGTGGTCGTAGTAGTCGACGATGAGCTCCGCGAGCGGCAGCTCGAAGCGCATCAGGACCCTCGTCGGGTCGAGGTATTCGAGGTCGAGGAACGCGCCTCGCCGGTTCGTGGACAGCTCCATGAGTGCACCGATGTACGCCGCCGGCGTGACGACCGAGAGGCGGACCCACGGCTCGCGGATCTCCTCGATGTCCTGGACGGGCGGCAGCTTGGACGGGTTGTCGACGTGGACCGTGCCGCGGTTGTTCGTCAGGACGACCTCGTACTCGACCGATGGTGCCGAGGCGATCAGGTCGAGGGCGAATTCGCGCTCGAGGCGCTCCTGGACGATCTCCATGTGCAGCAGGCCCAGGAAGCCGCAGCGGAACCCGAAGCCGAGGGCGATTGAGCTCTCTGGCTTGTAGGTGAACGAGGCGTCGTTGAGGTGGAGCTTCTCGATGGCGTCGCGGAGCAACGGGTAGTCCTCGCCGCTGACGGGATAGATGCCGGCGAAGACGAGGCTCTTGGCCTCCTGATAGCCCGGCAGCGGTCGCGCGGCGGGTCTCGCTGCCGACGTGATCGTGTCGCCGACCTGCGCCTCGCGGACGTTCTTGAGGCCCGTCGCGACATAGCCGACCTCGCCGGCCGCGAGCTGGTCGACCGGCACGAGCTGGGGCCGGAAGACCCCGAGCTCGAGCAGCTCCGCCTCGGCCTCCGAGGCCATCAGCCGGATGCGATCGTGGCCGTGGAGCGTGCCCGCCTCGAGGCGGACGTACACGACGACGCCCTTGTACACGTCGTAGTGGCTGTCGAAGACCAGCGCCTGGAGCGGCGCGGCTCCGTCTCCCTTCGGCGCCGGGATGCGCTTGACGATCGCCTCGAGGACCTCGGGGACGCCGGTGCCTTCCTTGGCTGAGACGAGCAAGACCTCCTCGCGCGGGATCGCCAGGGCCGTCTCCAGCTCGTCCATGACCACCTCGGGCTGGGCGGACGGCAGGTCGATCTTGTTCAGGACCGGCACGATCGTGAGGCCCTCGCGCAGGGCGAGGTGGACGTTGGCGAGGGTCTGCGCCTCGATGCCCTGCGCCGCATCGACGACGAGGATGGCGCCCTCGCAGGCCTGGAGGGAGCGGCTGACCTCGTAGCTGAAATCGACGTGGCCGGGGGTGTCGATCAGGTTCAGGCCGTAGGTCCGGCCGTCGTGGGCCGTGTACTCGAGCCGCACGGCACGCGCCTTGATCGTGATCCCCTTCTCGCGCTCGAGGTCCATCGAGTCGAGGACCTGGCTCGTCATCTGCCTCGGATCGATCGCGTGCGTCAGCTCCAGCAGCCGGTCGGCCAGCGTCGACTTGCCATGGTCGATGTGGGCGATGATCGAGAAGTTGCGCAGCCGCTCCTGGGGGATCGTCACGAGGCGGACGCAAGCACCCCGGTCACGCGGGCGATGCGCCCGTCGGGGGCCAGCTCGATGACGTCAGACCCGGAGATCGACTCCTTCGGGTCGCCACCCTCCTGGGTCCACGTGACGCAGAGCCGACCGGCCAGCATCCTTGTCGGGCTCGTCTCCCAGACACGGAAGCCGGGCAGGGTCTCATGTGTCGTCAGGATCATCGCGGCGACCGCGGCACGCCCGAAGACGCCATCCGGGACCTCGTCGTCCGCGTAGACGCCGTCGAGCGCCCAGCACCTCTCGAGCAGGGCAACGGTGTGATCCGGCTGGTTCCAGGCTTGCGAATACAGCCGGTAGGCCTCCTCTGGCTCAAGCATGGGTGGTACCTCTCCCTCCCTCACGGTTCGCACGAATCGAAGATCGAACCCCTTCGCCGTGACCTCCCTCTTCATGCTATGCGCGCCAAGCGGCGCGGCGCCGAAACCCTGCGGATCGTGGATGCCGACGGCAAGAGCGAGGTGTCGGCCACCGGCTCGACAACCACGACCGGCTACGGCCGGTGGCGCCCCGGCAGCTGACGTCGATCCCTAACGATCCTCGTTGGCACGGGCGGGCGGCAGCATGTCGCCCGCCTGCCTCGTTGCTCCCTGGAAGCCGTGTCCGCGCGATCAGGTCTGCGATGCCGCCAGGGCGGTCACGCCGATGGCGATGACGATGACGCCGAGCAGCTGCAGCCGCTGCAGGCGCTCGCCGAAGAGGAAGAACCCGCCAATGGCAGCGAGCGCGGCGAACTGGGACGAGACGACGGCGGCGATCGCGATGTCGTGGCTCGCCGCAAGGACGTAGATCCCGCCGCCGAGGACCTCGAGAAACCCGGCGACGATCACGAGCGGCAGCGCGGGGCGGGTCAGCCGAAACTGGCGAGTGATCACCAGCGGCAGCACGATCACGGTCAGCCCGACCGTGCGCGACACGATCATCACCCACGCGGGCGGGACCCCTTGCGCGCCGAGGCGGCCGCCTAGCACGGCGGGGGTCGGGCGGGCGATCAGTCCTCTCGGTTCGGCGGCCAGGTGCCCATGACCTGGCGCAGGATCGCGAACTCGCCGATGTGATAGGCGTTGTGCGCGCCGACGACGCGGATCTCGCGGAAGATCGTGTGGCCGGGCGTCCCCGGGATGACGGCGAGGAGGTCCGTCGAGGCATTCGCGACGATGTCTCGCAGCGCTTTTCGGTCACGGTGGAAGCTCGCGATCGTCTCGTCGAACTCCCCACGCGTCGCGGTGGCTTCGAGCGCCGGCCAGTAATTGTCGGGCCAGGTCGACTCGAGGTAGTCGCGGTTCCGGATGTAGTCGAGGATATCCCACTGCGCGTACCGGATGTGGTCGAGGAGGTGCCACGGCGTATACGCGGGCAGGTCGGGCAGCGGTCGGTTGATGGCTTCGGTCGGGAAGTCGGCGACCGCAGCCTCGAACGGCATGTGGGCACCCTTGGCCTCGAGGAGCTCGATCAGCTGGCGCCGGACGCCGTCGATGTCGGCCATGCGCGCATTCTCGCTCTACGAGGGACGTTGACGGGCGCCTCTGCTACCATCCGGCCTCGCGCCCGGCGCACGATTCGCGCTCGCGTGGTCCGAAGATCCTCGACCCACCGATCCAAAGAGGTTGCATCGACTTGGCCAGAACGCCCCGCAAATGGACCGGCGCCCGCTCCCCATCCGGGCTGAAGCGCGTCCGCAGCTCGGAGCGCCGCCACGAGGTCCTCGGCCCACGCCGCGCCGCGGCGAAGACGCTCGTCCGACGCGCTCTCGACGTCGCGTCGGATCCCGGCGATCTCGATCCCCAGGCGACGCTTGCCGAGGCGATGAGCGCGCTCGATCGCGCCGCCAACAGCGGGGCGATCCATCCGAACGCCGCCGCGCGTCGAAAGTCCCGCCTCGCCATCAAGATCAACGACCTGCTCGCCGGCACCAATGTCGTCGCGAAGGGCACGGCGAAGACGGTGGGCAGGGCCCGGGCACAGAAGGCCGCGAAGCAGCGCATCGCCGCGGGCAAGGCGGATAAGGCCAAGGGCGCCCAGACGGCGGCCGGCAAGGCGCGTGCCGCGCTGACGAAGACAACCCGCGCAGAGGCCGCGTCCGCTGGGCCAAAGGCGCCGGCCAAGAGCGCCGCCCCCGCGAAGAAGGCGACGACCGCCAAGCCCACCACGAAGGCCGCCGCGAAGCCCGCCGCGAAGTCGGCCGCGAAGAGCACCTCGAAGGCGCCCGCGAAGAAGTAGCGTTTCGGCGCGGTCAGGCCGCCGAGGCTGCGACTCGCGCGGGAAGGGCCCGTCGCGGGCCGGCGACCGCGAACAGGAACCCACCGAGCAGGGCGGCGCCGGTTGTCGACGCGACGAGCAGCTCGGCGCTCGCCCACTGGCCGGCCCAGTACAGGTCGGAGAACGATGCCGCGTCGGTCACGCCGGCGTCACGCAACGTTTGCGCGTCGACCTTCAGGTAGCGCTGGTAGACGCAGTCCCGCCCGGGCTGGCACGTCGCCCCTATCGGGGTCCCGTGCGCATCGGTCCGGTTGAAGTCCGGGTAGCCGTTGTCGGCGAAGAAGAAGAGTGCTCGAGTGCCGAGGAGCAGCACGGCAAGGCTGAGCCCGGTCACCACGCCGGCCAGGATGGCGTTCGGGACGATCCGGCGCCAAGCGCCGCGCAGTCGACCGGCTCGGGCGTTCGCGTAGTAGCCGATCACCATGCCGCCGGGGAACGACAGGAGCAGGTAGATCGGCTGGATCGGGATCACGAGCAGGAAGCCGATGGCCGTGGTCACTGCCATGCCGATTCCCACGCAGGCCGCCACGATGGCGCCGCGATCGACAAACCCGCTCATGTCGCTGTGGCCGTGGCGCGGACGAACGCGGATCGGCCGGCGTAGCGGGCCACGCTGCCGAGCTCCTCCTCGATGCGCAGGAGGCGGTTGTACTTGGCGACTCGCTCGGAGCGGGAGGGCGCGCCCGCCTTGAGCTGGCCGGTACCCATCGCGGCCGCGAGATCCGAGATCGTGGTGTCCTCGGTCTCGCCCGAGCGGTGGCTGATCATCGCGCCCCAGCCGGCCTTGCGCGCCATCTCGATGGTGCCGACGGTCTCGGTCAGCGTGCCGATCTGGTTGAGCTTGATGAGCACCGCATTCGCGGCGCGCTCCTCGATCCCGCGGGCGAGGAACGTCGGGTTGGTCACGAACAGGTCGTCGCCCACGAGCTCGACGCGGTCGCCCAGCCGGGCCGTGAGCGCGCGCCAGCCCGGCCAGTCCTCCTCGGCAAGGCCGTCTTCGATCGAGACGATCGGGTAGCGGTCGAGCCAGGTCGACCACAGGTCGATCAGCTCGTCGGTGTCGAGCGTCCGCTGCTCCGTCTCCAGCCGGTAGCGACCGGGTGCGGCACCAACGCCCGTTCCCCCGCCGAGGATCGCCGT
>CAYXVP010000179.1:0-4882 GCA_964468305.1 uncultured Anaerolinea sp.
GCCCCGTGCCCGCCCGCTTCGCCGGCGTATTTTCCCCCTCCCCCGGGGTTCCGACCAAGGGTTTCATCCCCGGGGGCAAGGGCGTGACCGTCAACCTCCGACCCGGCCCGACGGTGCTCAACGAGCGCGAGGTCTCACGCCTCATCGACGTCGAGTGGGAGGCCGCCCCGCAGCAGACCTACCCGATCGCGATCCGTGTCGAGGCCTACGACCGGACGGGGCTGCTCAGCGACATCACCCAGGTGGTGGCCGAGGCGAAGGTCAACATCCTCGCCGCCGACGTCGCGGTCGGGCCGGATCACACCGCCGTGGTGCGGGCCACGCTCCAGGTCGCCTCGGTGAGCCAGCTCGCGCGCGTCCTCAGCCGCATGGAGCAGCTGAAGGACGTCATCTCGGTCCAGCGCGACCTCGGCTAGTCGAGCTCGGGCGCCCTCGAGGTTGCTGTCCTGAGCGCCGAGGCCGTCGCCGAGCTCGCCGCGCCCACACCCAGGACCGAAGGCCGCTGGCTGACACCCCGGCGCGCGCGGCTGCTGGGCTGGGGCGCGTTCGCGGTCGGCAGCGTGCTGCGCGTCGAGCAGCTCTGGCTCGTCACGCGGATGGGCCCGGATACGGTCCGCTTCACCTTGGACATCGGGCCGGCGACGTTCCTGGCCGCGATCGTGCTGGGTACGGCGTCGGGCCTCGTCGGCGCGATCATCGTGGCCCAGCGGCCGGGCAACCTCATCGGCTGGCTGTACACCATCACCGGCCTGCTCCAGGGCGTGGTCTCGCTCGGCCTGGCCTACGGCGCCGTCACGCTCGCGACCAGCCCAGACCCGGTGGGTGTCTTCTTCGCCTGGGAGAACGGCGCCGTCGACTACGCCATCCCGTTCTCGTTCGCCGCCCTCGTGCTGGCCCTGTTCCCGGATGGCCGCCTCGTCGGCCCGCGTTGGCGAATCGTGATCGCGCTCGCGCTCGGCGGCGGCCTGCTCCGCTTCCTGGAGGTGGGGTTCGGCGCCCCGACCCTCGTCCTGATCGCCAACTCGAGGACCAACCCGTACCGCCTCGAAGGCCCGCTCGGCGAGCTGCTCACGGCCAGCTCGAATCTCGGCATCGGATCGCTGCTCGTCGAGGCCGCGTTCGTCCTGTCGGCCGCGTCCCTCGCGGTCCGCTACCGCGCCGCCAGCGTCGAGGGGCGCCTCCAGATCCGGTGGCTGCTGCTCGCGGGCGTCGCCGCGGTCCTTAGCACGCTGCCGCTGGTCTACGGAACCCTCGTGCCCGGCTCGCTCCCGGCCGGCTTCGATGCGATCGCGCTGCTGTTCGCCGCGCTCACGCTGGCGCCCATCGCGACGCTCGTCGCGATCAGCCGCTACCGCCTGTACGAGATCGACCGGATCGTGAATCGGGCCCTCGTCTACGGCGCCCTGACGGCGATCCTCGCCGGCGTGTTCACGGCCGGGATCGGCCTCGCCCAGCGCCTCTTCGTGGACATGACCGGCGAGCGGTCCGACGCCGCCATCGTGGCGACCACGCTCGTCGTCGCGACGATGTATGCGCCGCTGCGCAAACGGCTCGAGGCGATCGTCGATCGCTGGTTCAAGTACGAATCACGCGAGTTCGGGGCGTACCGTGCCGACGTCGAGAAGTTCCTCTCGCTGTCGGAGCCCGGGCTGGCGGCCGCGCGTCTCGCCGCCGAGGCCTTCGCCGAGCTCGGCCCGATCGGCCTCGCCGTCGTCGACCGCGAGGAGCGCGTCCTCGCGACGGCCGGGAGCTGGCCGGAGGCGGCGGTGATGCGCCTGCCGATCGGCCGTGGCGAGACCTCGATCGGGACCCTCCTCGTCGGCCCTCGTCGTGATGGGCAGCCCTACGACGCGCGCGAGGTCGAGGAGCTCGCGGCGCTCGCCATCCTCGTCGGGACGGCCGCGACCCGCCGCTAGACTCTCGGCGATGCCGAGCTTCCGCGCCCCCCGGGGCCTGCGCGACCTCCTGCCGCCCGAGCGGCACGGCCTCGCCCGGCTCGAGCGGCTCGCCCTCGACCTCTCGGCGCGGTATGGCTATCGGCCCATCGAGACGCCGCTCTTCGAGCAGGTCGGCGTCTTCGAGCGCGGACTTGGCGAGGTCACCGACGTCGTGGAGAAGGAGCTCTTCCTGCTCCAGCCACGGGAGGAGGACGGCGAGCGCTGGGCGCTCCGGCCCGAGCCGACGGCGGGCATCGCGCGGGCCTACGTGCAGCACGGCATGCAGACCTGGCCGCAGCCGGTCAAGGTGACAACGATCGGGCCGATGTTCCGCTATGACCGGCCGCAGGCCGGTCGCTATCGCGAGTTCTGGCAGTTCGACATCGAGGCGATCGGCGACGCCGGTCCCGCGATCGACGCCGAGATCATCGAGCTCGCGGCGCGGTTCTATCGCGAGGCCGGCCTGACCGACGTCGTCGTCCAGCTCAATTCCATCGGTGACCAGAGCTGCCGGCCCGCCTACGTGGCGGAGCTCACGGCGTACTACCGCGAGCACGCCGCGGAGCTGCCGCCGCTCGAGCGCGCGCGCTTGGAGCGGAACCCGCTGCGCATCCTCGACTCGAAGGACCAGTCGATCGCGGCGCTCAACGCGGCCGCGCCCAAGGCGGTCGATCGGCTGTGCGACGCGTGCGCGGCGCACTTCGCGGGCGTTCGGGCGCATCTGCACGCCGTCGGCGTCGAGTACGTCCTGGAGCCGCGACTCGTGCGCGGCCTCGACTACTACACCCGGACCGCGTTCGAGGTGTATCCGGCCGGCGCGACCGGCCAGCAGTCCGCGATCGGCGGCGGCGGGCGGTACGACGGCCTGGTGGAGCTGCTCGGGGGCAGGCCGACGCCGGGCATCGGTTTCGGGCTCGGGCTCGATCGCGTCCTGCTCGCGCTGGAGACTGCCGGCATCGCGCCCGAGCCGGAGAAGCCGCCCGTGGCGGCCGTCGTCGGGACCGACCCGGCGGACACGGTGACGCGGCTTCGAATCGCCACGGAGCTGCGGGCGGCGGGGCTCGCGGCGCGGGCCGAGCTGGGCGCCCGCAAGCTGGGCAAGCAGCTGGAATCAGCGGCTCGCGACGGTGCGCACTTCGCCGTGATCATCGGCGACGAGCTGCGGGACGGCCAGGTCCAGCTGCGCGACCTCGAGGCCGGCACGCAGCGATCGGTGCCCGTGGCGAATCTCGCCCGCGAGCTGGAGCGTGCCTCGCGCACCCATCGGCACGGCCTCGACGAGGCGCCCGCGGCCCAGGGCTGATCAGCTGTCTGGCAGATTGGTGTGGGCAGGCAGGCGCCTCGTGCACTGGATGCACATCGGTGCGGCATCTGCCGCCACCGCCGAGGCAGTCGGGACGGATCTGTGCATCCACCGCACCGGGTGGACCTCGTCCGAGGCGATCCCCGAGCCTGTTGTGCGTCCGATGCCCGATCTGAACGCGACCGGATCCATGAAACGCCGAGATGTGCACCGGGTGCACGGGACAGGGCGGAGTGGTGCATCGGGCGCACGCCGACGCTGTGTGAGCCCGTTCCGAGGGCTCTGCATGTCAAGCCCTGGGCCGCGCCTCGATCAGCGTCGGGCTGAGCCGGCGCGAAACCCGAAGCCCTGCGCGATCGAGCACATCCGCAAGGTCGCGCTCCGAGAGCACCAGCGCGATGAACGGCTGCCGCACGATCCGTCCGCCGACGTCATACACGGACACGGCCGACACGAACGGCCCCTCGCGACGGACCTCGATCATGCCGACGGCTCCGCCCGGCGTCGGGCGGACCTCGGCGGCGGTCTCCACCCAGTCGACTGGATGGTGCTCGACGACGAGCGAACCACCCGCCGCGAGGTGTCGAAGCCCGAGGTCGAGCAGCGCGACGCGGCGCGACTCGTCCGGACCGTTGACGAGGTGGCTGCCGAGGACGACCGTGTCGAACTGTCGGCCGAGGTCCACCGAAGCCAGGTGATCGGGCGCGACGTCCTGATCAATCGCGATCTGGGTCAGCGAGTCAACCCGGAGGCCCGCCTCGGAGAGTGCCTGGACGATGCGCCCCGCGCCCGCGCTGCCCTCGTACGTCGCGACAGGCGTCGAGCCGAGCGGCGCTACCGCCATCGGGTCGCCGGTGGGACGTCGGCGCCGGATCAGGAGCAGGCCCGCGGTCACGGCTCGATACCATACCGGGCCATGCCGCCAAGCCTGTACGCGAGCCCGTACCGCACCCATTCGTGCGGCGAGCTACGCGCGTCCGACGCGGGTCGCGATGCGCGGCTGGCCGGCTGGGTCCACCGCCGACGGGACCAGGGCGGGCTGATCTTCATCGACCTTCGCGACCGCCACGGCATCACCCAGATCGTCATCGACCAGGCCGACTCGGCCGCGGCGCACGAGCAGGCCTCCCGTGTCCGCACCGAGTTCGTCGTGACGGTTGCCGGCCTTGTCGCGACGCGCCTGCCGGGAACCGAGAACAAGCGGCTCGCGACCGGCGAGATCGAGCTCCGGGCGACCGAGCTGACGATCCTCAACGAGTCGAATCCGCCCACCGTCTACGTCAACGGACCCGACCCACCGGTCGACGAGGCGCTGCGGCTCAAATACCGGTACCTCGACCTGCGCCGTGAGCCGATGGCCCAGCGGATCCTGCTGCGATCCCGGCTTGTCCAGGCCATTCGGGCGGCGCACCACGAGGCCGGGTTCGTCGAGGTGGAGACGCCGAACCTGATCAAGGCGACGCCGGAGGGCGCTCGCGACTTCCTGGTCCCGAGTCGGCTCCAGCCGGGCAGCGTCTACGCACTGCCGCAGTCGCCGCAGCAGTTCAAGCAGCTGCTGATGGTCGCGGGCGTCGATCGCTACTTCCAGATCGCGCGTTGCTTCCGCGACGAGGACCTGCGCGGCGACCGGCAGCCGGAGTTC